>JAZNSA010000030.1:0-14030 GCA_045590935.1 Clostridia bacterium
CCTTTGTCTTGGTAGACAAAGGTGAGTTTTTTGTTGGTTGCGGGGGCCGGATTTGAACCAACGACCTTCGGGTTATGAGGCCGACGAGCTACCAGACTGCTCCACCCCCCGATATTTACTTTACTAATATAGTATAACATAAAAAAATAAGTTTGTAAAGCTTTTTTTGAAAATAAAGCTTATTTTTTTGTTTCTTTATTATAAATAGTATGTATTTTAGATAAAATTATTCATATTTTTTCGAAAAATATAATAAAACATCACAAATTAATTGTTTTATATTTGTATTATGATAAAAAGATAAAGCAAGAGCAAAATATTCGCTCTTGCTTTATGCTATGCAATATTATATTTGCACTAATTGTTTTCGTGTTTGTCTGCGTAATAGTCGCCGGTGATTATATGCCTTGTTTTGCAGAATTCGTTAAAGTCCCAAGGAAGACCTGCTTCTTTTATTCTTTCAACCTCTGTCATAATTCCGCAAGATTTTATGCTTCTGTTATTTGAAACATCAGCGTAAAAGCAATATTTGCATCTCATATTACAAAGTGAAGATGCGGGCTTAATCATAATACTTAAATTTTTCATTATATTAATTCCTATCAAAGCATATTTATTACAAAGACAATCATACCACAGGCAAGGGGATTTGCAAAGTGAATTTTTTAAAATTTTGCAATAAAAAAGCACCTCCGCAGAGATGCTTTTTAAATTACATATTTTTAAAATTATTCTTCGTCATCTGAGCCTTGCTCAATTAAGCCGTAGTTTCTGTCCTTTCGTTTGTACACTACGCATATTTCAGCATTTTCAGCATTGTTGAAAACGAAAAACTCGTGCCCCAACATATTCATCTGCAAAATAGCTTCCTCAACAGACATAGGCTTAAATGCAAATCTTTTAACCTTTACTACGTTATATTCTTCTTCCTCAATAGGGGCAGATAAAGCGCTTTCGTAAGGGGTATCAAAAGCTTCTTTCCTCAGCTTTTTCTCAAGGTGCGTCTTATGACGGCGCATTTGCCTTTCGATTACGTCAACAATTTTATCTATTGCTACGTACAAATCCGTATCTGTATCCTCTGCTCTGTAAATGACTCCTTTTGAAAACAGAGTTACTTCAATAGTATGCCTGTCTTTAACGGCACTTACCGTTACCTTTGCCTCAGGCTCATCTTTGAAGAACTTTTCGAGCTTACCAAGCTTTTTGTAAATCTTCTCTTTAATTCCGTCTGTAAGTTCAATCTTTTTTCCCGTGATAATAAATTTCATAAAAGTCATCTCCTTTATCTTAACCTGCAATGCTCTGATGCAAAATATGATATGACTTTATTAGGCTCGCCAACCATTAGTTTATGCAAAGAGCTACAGGATAATATGTAAAACTTTGATGATATTTTTTTAACAACTTTTGTTGTTGTATATAGTATAACACATAATTTTTAAAAAGAAAAGAGTTTTTGTGAAATTTATTAAAAATTTAATAATTTTTTCATATTTTTGTCGCAATTTTCATAAAAACACATCGCTATATTTCTTTTGTCAAGTGCCTTGTGGCGTGGCAATTTATGTTTACGCAAACGGGCAGACCTGCAATGTGAGTTGGGAAAACCTCAATGTTTACGCCTATTGCAGATACTGTACCGCCAAGCCCCTGCGGACCAATCCCGAGCATATTAATTTTTTTTAACAGTTTTTGCTCTAAATCAGCATAAAATGGGTCGCTGTTAGCTTCGCCAACATTTCGCATTAATGCTATTTTTGCAAGCTGAGCGCATTTATCTATTGTTCCGCCGATACCAATTCCAACAACCATAGGTGGACAAGGGTTTGAACCCGCCGAGTCAACCGTTTGTAAAACAAAATCAATAACTCCGTCAACCCCTTGAGCGGGCTTGAGCATTTTTAACGCACTCATATTCTCGCTTCCGAAGCCTTTGGGTGCAAAGGTTATAATCAATTTGTCGCCGTCAATCATATCATAGTGAATAACTGCGGGTGTGTTATCGTTTGTATTTATCCTTCTTAATGGGTCTGAAACAACGGATTTCCTGAGAAAACCATCAGTATATCCAATGCGTACACCCTCATTTATTGCATCTGTTAAATTCATTTTGTCAATATGTACATCGCTACCGACCTGAACGTGAAAAACAGCCATTCCTGTATCCTGACAGATTGGCATATTACAATCCCTTGCAATTTTTGCATTGTCTAAAATAACATCAAGCATTTGTTTGCCGATAGGCGATTTTTCAACTTTTGATGCATTCGATAGTGCATCAAAAACGTCGTCTGAAATATAATTGTTTGCCTCGATGCACATTTTTGCAACGGTTTTTATAATTTCTTCCGATTTAATAATTCTCATTTTTAACCCTCCGAATATATACTAAAATGTCCATGTTGTAAACCAACGTAATGAATCTATGTATTTGGCGGGAACTGTCAGTGCCGAAATAGCGGGATAAAACAGCATAAATAAAACAAGACATAGTATCGTAAATATTAAAAACAATATGTCGGTATTTGAAAATGCAATTTTGCAGATTTCATATTGGTCGGCTGATTTTTTATTCATATTATCATACATATAGCAAATTAAAAGCACTAAAAACGGAACACACGGGAAAAAGTGATATATAAAAATACATCTTGGAACACCAATCCAGGGCAAGTATCCCGATAAAAAGGCAATAAGTATAAAAAATGATTTTTGGTGCATTTTTTTTGCTTTAAATAAATTTGCGACAGCGTAAACAAAGGCAATAATTCCTACCCACCAGATAAGAGGATTTCCGAAGGAAGCAATAGTTTGCTTGTATGTGTCGGAAATATTGTTTAAATAATACCATATAGGTCTTATAACAAACGGCCACTCGTACCACTGCGAAGAAAACGGGTGCGTTGATGTTAGCTTACTATGATAGTTAAACATCGATATCTGATTGTCTATAATGCTCTTTATGCCATCCATTTCAGGAGCTTTCATATATGGAATATAGGAAGCAATGTATATCAAAACAGGAACGACAACAAACATACCAACGCAGAATAAATGCGTTAATAATTCGTTTGATTTCATCTTCTTTACTTTTTCTATATCTTCTCGGGATGATGACTTTTCTGCATTTATCTTATAGTATTCATATATTCTTTTTCCAATACTTAAGAAAAACAAAATACAAAGTCCCACACCGCCATATAAGCCTGTCCACTTTGAAGCAACTGCTAATCCGAACGATATTCCTGACAGACCGAGAGGAATAAAGGTTTTTATAAGCGGGGTATCATAAAAGCTGAGCTTTGTATAGCGATACATAAAGTAGAACATAAGAATAACGAAGAACGTAACAAACACATCAATCGTTGCAATTCTTGTTTGAGCGAAGTGCATAAAATCTAGTGCAAATAAGCATATTGCAAGCACAGCAACCCGTCGCTTTTTAAATAATTCTCTTGCAAAAATGTAGATAAGAGGGAGCATCAATATTCCAAAAAGCGTTCCCGCAAAGCGCCAGCCAAAAGGGCACATCCCAAAAATTGCTACCCCAATTGAAATGAATACTTTTCCAAGAGGCGGATGCGTGTTTTCGTATGGTGTTAAGCCGTTTAAATATTCGTAAGCCGTTCTTGCGTGATAAATTTCGTCAAAATAGGTTGAATTTTTATACGATATATTTTTCGGAATAAGGCTTCGCTCATCATTTAAAGAAGACAAGTCAATTGCCTCGCCTGTTTGCCCCGATGTTCCTGTAGCCGTGTATGGTATATAATTTCCGTCCTTATTGAAAAATGCAAGCTCTATTATGTCGCAATCGTTTGCAAAATGAAATTCTGCACTGCTTGTTTTACCGATTGGTTCTTCGTGCCAGGCAAAAACATCGCCTGTATTAATAGTTTTTGAATAATTGCCGTCAAAATATAAATAAATTGTTCTCGATTCCGTATAGCCTGTATAGTATTTTACGCTTTGCGCCTCCTCGCTCAGATTAAAGGTTAATACTGAGTCCTGAGGGAGAAGAAGATGAGTTTTTGCGGCTTTTGTATTTCCAAGATTAATAAAAGCAACTGCACCATAAACAAGCGTTACAACTGCCATAATTATATAATCGAGCCTGTTAAAAGCTTTTTTCGGCGAGCTTTTTTTAATGGTATAGGCAGATTTCGGCTTGCGGAAATTTTCAGAGGCGGTAGCTTCTTTTATTATTCCCGACTTCTTTTCTGCAAATAAAATCCATAGCATATATATTAAAATACCAATGTTTGCGGCGGCAATTGCATATACTAAGGGTGTGTTTGCGTGTCCAGTTGTATCTAATGCAATTGAACGGTACAACACGATTGCAGTATTTAAAAATTGCGTAACACATATCGAAAAATATAATTTTATATACCGCATATCTTGCTTTTTGATAAAAGAAAATATCAAAAGAATCATCGCAGGGAAAACATATCTCTCATGCATTTTTGCCGCCAGGGTGAATACGGAAATTATAATGAAGGCGGCAAGCTCAAAATAGCTTTTTTTGCCCTCGCTTTTAAAGAATGCAACGAAGGCAACAAAAACTGTAAGAGTTATAAAAATTGTTGACCACGAGCCAAAATCCAAAAATAAGAAGTTGGTTTTTATATCGGCCCAATTTCCGCCCGCAATGAAATTGAAATTGTACGCATTAACAGTAGCATACGGATAAGAGGCGATAGTTGATATGTACTGCTTGATTATTGGGGAAAAGTTAAAGTCTTTTGCAAACGGCAGGGCAACCAAAAATATAATTGCCGCACATAAAACTGCCGCTATTCCCGTTTCTTTTAATATTTTAGCAGTATCATTGCAAAAGACGAGCTTATATATAAAATAAAAAATAATAATTGGTGCAAAAATAATTCCTTGCGGCTTAACCATAAAGCCTAAAGTAAAAACGGCACAGCTTAATATAAATTTATCTGAGTAAAGCAAGCAGATAAACAGGACAATAAAAAGAGTATATACGCTGTCAACCTGTCCCCATGCGGCACTGTTTATAATAGTTGCGGGATTAAGCGCATAAAGAGTTGAAAGCGAAAGAGCAACCGAAGCCGTTTTTTCGTTTTTATTTGCAAAGAAATATATAAGATAAGCCCCAATAATATCGCAAATTATTGCGGGCGTTTTAATCATCAGCAAAAACGCTGTTGAATCAAACGGAAGGTTAAAAATATTTTTTAGAAAGCCTATGATATATAATATATACATATATCCAGGAGGATAGTCCGAAAAGGAATCTGAAAAATAGAAGTTTGACATTCCGTCGTTGTAAACGGAGTCGGACCAGTGCTTAAAGCAGTTAATATCTGTTGGGAAACCCGAAATTGTAACAGCTATAACAAGCCTTATCAAAAGCGCAAGCAAGAGCATAGTAAAAATAAGCGGACTCTTTTTCTTTTTTGCGATAAGCTCGGAATTTGAGTATGGCTTTAAAGAAACGTTATATATTAAAGCAAACGCAAGCGCAAACAAAATCAAAGAGACATAGGCAAACTGCAATATTATCTATCCTTTCCGTAAAAAAGTACTATCATTATTATAATAGTTCATATTTTAAATCAGCGGGAAGCCTTGAAAGTGTATGTAAAACTTTTTCAAAGGCAACGCCTTCTCTTATTTCTGTTTTGTAGCCAAAGGTTGCTCGGATAGACGAGCCAACGAAGCTGACTGCCCTTTCCATAGAAACAGGCAAGCTATCGCCCTGAAGGAGAGCACCACACATAACTGAAGTGAAAATATCGCCTGTACCGGGATATTTTGCAGGAACATAATCGCATTTTACTCTCCAAAATCTCTTATCTGAATTATCATAAGCGACAGAACAAATAGAATTTCCCATAGGAACGCTTGTTATAACGCAAATATTAGGCCCGAGCCCGCATAGCTTTTTTAGCCTTTCTTTTATTTGCGCGGAGGTATAATCCTCTAAAACCTCGCCGTTTATTAAAAGCTCTGCCTCGGTAATATTAGGCGTTATTATATGTGCCTTTTTTATGAGCTGATGCATTTTAGATATTATTGAATAATCAAAGGTTTTATAAATTTCTCCGTCGTCTGCAAAAACGGGGTCAACAACAACAAGCTTATCCTTTAAAGAAAATTTATCTATAACACTTGAAAGAATGTCTATTTGCTTAGCTGAACCTAAAAAACCGCTGTATAAACAGTCGATTTCAACGCCTTCCTCTTGCCAATGCTTAAAATACTGCTCCATAGTATCGGTTAAATCAACAAAGGTATATCCGTCATAACCGCCCGTATGGCTTGAAAGCACTGCTGTAGGAACGGGGCAAGCCTGCATATCCATAGCTGAAAGAACGGGCAGAATAACCGAAAGAGCACATCTGCCAACTCCTGATATATCATGAACTGCTGCAATCTTCGGAATTATATTTTTACTCATACTATCACCCTCAAAAATTATAATTAAAAATATTTATATTAATATTTTACTACAAAAACTTCAAGTATGCAAGGTGAATTATCATAAAGTTAAAAATAAAACGAATTTTTTTAAAAAAATTATAAAAAGTACTAGAAATCAGAGCGATTATGATGTATAATAAAAATGGTAGTATTTAATTTTTGTTGGGAGGGAAAGAAATTTGTCATATATTTCGGAATTTGCATCTAATTTTTTTAGATTTATGTCTATGGTAAGGGTTGCTGATATTATAGATATTGTAATTGTTTCTTTTTTGGTTTTCCAGGTAATCAGATTTGTTCGTGAAACGAGAGCAGAGCTTTTGGTTAAGGGAATAATTGTGCTGGTTGTTTTGTTGCAGCTAAGCAGTTGGTTTAGATTTAATACTATTCAGTATCTTCTCAAAAACATTGTTCAGCTCGGATTTTTTGCGTTACTTATAGTTTTTCAGCCTGAAATGAGGCGCGGACTTGAGAGAATCGGAAGAAGCCACGCAGGTCAGATTTTAAGCTTTAACGATGATAAAAATGTTGTTGAAACGTCTATTGAAAAAATTTGCGAGGCTGCAAAAATTCTTTCGCAAACAAAGACGGGGGCTCTTATCTGCATTGAAAGAAGCGCAAAGCTTGGAGATATAGTAAATACGGGAACGCCCATAAATGCGGATATTTCAAAGGAACTTCTTTTAAACATTTTTGTGCCGAATACTCCGTTGCATGACGGAGCTGTTATAATAAGCAATAATAAGATAACGGCGGCGGCGTGCTTTTTGCCGCTGACTCCGAACAATGATTTGTCAAAAGAGCTTGGTACGAGGCATAGGGCGGCGATTGGTCTTTCTGAAAATTCGGATGCGGTAGTAGTTGTTGTTTCAGAAGAGACGGGAAAGATTTCTATTGCTATAGACGGAGGTCTTACAAGAAATCTGACCGTTGATACGCTGAAGCGCGCGCTTATGAAAATTATGGAAACTGAAAATCCTTCAAACGAAAAGACGAAATTCACATTTTTCAAAAAGGGGGGTTCTAAATGAAAAAGAAATGGTGGTTGACTGATACTGCAATCAAAATTTATTCAATATTAATTGCCGTTTTTCTTTGGATATTTGTTATCTTTGACCAAAATCCCGAAAGTACGAAGATAATAAGAAAAGTGCCGATTTATTACAGTAATGTTGAAACTTTGGAGCGAGAGGGGTATACATTTTTAAATGAGGGCGATAGGTTTGTTGATGTAACAATTAAAGGAAAAAGGCTTACTCTTGCAAAGCTTATGAAGCAAAACGTAAGTGCGTTTGTTACGATTAATGAGTATAGCGAGGGTGAGCACAATTTTAATATAGAAATAAGGTTGCCCTCGGGAGATGTATATGTAGACGATAAAGAGCCGTATACTCTTCCCTTAAAAATTGAGAAGAAGGTTTTTAAGGAGCTTGAATTAGAGGTTGTTTATTCGGGTGAAAACCTCGAAGGACAAATTGCGAGCGCCGAGTTTTTAGTGCCTGTAGTTACTGTTTCGGGGCCTGAGTCGGTTATAAGCAAGGTTTCTTCTGTAAAAACATTTATTTCGTATGAAAAAGTCAGGAACAACGAAACGGGAACGAGCGATATATTAGTATTTGATAGCGAAGGAAACGATATAACAAGCGATATAAATATTGACCTTTCTGCGTCGTATGCTACTTGGATGAGAAAAATATATAATGTTAAGGATGCCGAAATTGATATAGTGTTTAAAAATGCCGATGAGTATACAATGGAGGATTTGAAAATTGCAAACAGTGCTGTTGTGCTGTGCTCAGAGGATGTTTCAAGGCTGAAAATTGATAAAGTTAAAACATCTCCGATATCGGAGGATGAAGTTAATAAAATAAAAAATGGGGAAAATATTGACGTCGTTTTGGATTTGCCGTATGCTGTACACGTTTTAAAGCAGGATTCAAAGGGAAGATGGCAAATTGATGAGGTTGGTACGGTGTGCATTTCGGGAAATGTACTTCATATCGACAAAATTCCGCTTTCGGAGCAAAAAATAGAAATTATTAATCAAAATGATTCGTTTGAGTATAGAATAACAAATATCCCGACTGATATTTCCGTAAAGAGCCAGACAGAGAAAACGGAAGAATTATGGAATACAATGTTTAAGATTGACGTTTCAAATTTGGGTGTTGGGGAGCACGATGTTGTGATAAGTGCTAAGTTGCCTGAAGGAACGCAGTTTGTTTCGGAAAACAGAGTTAAGGTCAAAATAACAGAAAACGGAGCTCAATAAAGCCTTGATAATATGTAATGTTATAATGAAGTAATGCCGATGTAACACGTTTGTAATATTGGTATGATATAATTAAGTACGTGAAGTTGTATCTTTAAATAATAATTGTATTTTGAAGCTATAATTTGAACGTAAAATCTTTAGGGAGGAAGCAGCTATGAAGAAAACTAGAAAATTGCTTGTTTGTTTTGCGATGGTGCTTATGGTAACGCTATTGTGCAGTGTTTGTGCGTATGCTTCTCCGTATTCGCTTTCAGGAAATGAAACGAGCACGTCAAATTCTTTGCTTTACATTAAAAAACCTGCTTCGCACAGTGCAACAACCTCGGAGCGCACATATACGGTTTCTGCTGTAGGAAAGCCTGGTGTAGACGTAACTGTATATAGAAAAAGTGCGTACGATGGCAATTTTTACAGAGTGTTCCAAAGAGGATATATTCTTGAGGGCACTATTGGAGCAAGTGGAGTATATGTTGTTTCTATTGAACTTTTAGAGGGTGGAAACAAGATGATAGTTTATGCAGAGAATAATTATGAAAGGCAGATTATTAAAATTGATATTACTCGTCTTTCAAAAAATCAGTTGCAAAAAATCAGGTCTTTGTCTATAGGGGACATTTTTAGCTACTAAAAGTATTAATTAAATTTTGAATTAAACAAAACCGCAGCCTTGCAGTGTAGGACTGCGGTTTTGTTAAAAGTGGGTATAAATTATGAAGAGTGAACGAATAAAAAATATAACTCTTATTTTGTTGATAATCAGCAGCTTGGTTTTGTCGTTTCAGATTTGGTTTAACGAAAAAATCTGGCCTGATGGGTACAATTTTGCAGATAGCTTAGCGAATACGCCAATCGGAAAATTCTACTCGTCAATGTTTGGAAAGAAAACGAATAACGAAACGGTTCAAGAGGATATTTTAGTTCCGTATAATTTATTTGTATATATGGTTGTAGATTCAGACCACGCAGGATATATGCTGACGGCAAATGACGACGGATTTGCGGATGCGAAAAATTTTTTGCACGCAACTATGGGCGATGTTCTTTCAAGGGCAGACGAATCGAATTTTTCGCAAATAAGCGAGGAAGAATGGCAAAACGTTCTTTGCTCGAGCGGTATTTATGCAGATTATGGTGCGGCATATATTCCGTCTACATTTTTGCAGCTTGTTAAGGCAGTGCCGAAGGAGAGTGCGATTTTTGACAGTGTTGGCAAAATGGGGCGTTTTGTTGTTTCAAATGAAGACGGGAAGCTTAAGATTTATATAAGCGACCTCAGCGACGGAGAGTTTTATGTTGTTGGGGCAGAGGCTAAAAGCGACCATCTGGAAACGATTATAGACAGCTGCAGTAAAATGGCAACTATAGATAATCGATTTTCATTTTTTATCGGAGCGGATATTGAAACGCCTATTGAGGGAGCGGCGGTTTTTGCACCTTACATAGTTTTGAGCGAAAGCAACGTTGAAGCAAAAACGGCAACGAGCGTATCTTTAGAGGAATTAACTTTAAAAATATTTGAAGAGGGCGAGAATATTTCCAATTTATTTGCTATAAATCCTAAAACTGCCCGCAGATATACTGATTCTGAGGAAAATATCGTATATGTTCAAAATCAATCCTCATTAAAGCTCTCAAATCTGGGTTATGTTGAATACCACGCAACAGATGTAGGCGGGGGAGTAGCACTGAGTGAAAATGCAGATGAGCAAACATCACTTGCCTTAGGCTTGTATCCGTTGGTATTCATTGCTACAAATGTTAATGAGAAGGTGTCGCAAAACAGCAATATATCGGTTTATGTGAGCTCAGCGGAGGAAAACGGAACCTCGTATAAGGTAAATCTTGATTATATGTTTAATGGGCAACCCGTTGTTGTTATGGATAATGGGGAAGCTGTTCACGCAGTGAGTTGTGAAATAAATGGTGGATATTTGGAAAGCTACAAGCAGTATATTACGGATTTTGAGCTTGGAGACTCAAACGTGTTGTTGCCATCAAGCTACAATGGAATTGATTTGATTTTTTCAAATATGTCTATGGAGGAGAGAAAAGAGCGGATTAAGGATATGTTTATCGGCTATATTGATGATGACTCAAAGAAGGTTGTTCCCAGGTGGTTTGCAAAAATGGGAGACAGAGAAATAGTTAAGTATTAAAGGAGAGATAAAATTAATGGCACAGGCAAAGAAAACAACGAAAAAACCTGCACAGTCTAAAAAAAGTTCAAATGCTGCATCAAAAGAAAGCAACAAAGCACCAAACATCAATTTGATTTTTTTCATAATGCTTGTTGTTTCAATATTCAGTGCACTTTGTATGTATGTTCCTCAGGTTTGCGGCGTTTTGGGAGAGGTAGTAAAAAGATTTTTTGTTTATCTTTTCGGAGTTGCGGCAGTGCTGTTGCCGATAGCGTTATTTGGACTTAGTATATATTTAGTTTTGAAAAAGAATTTAAAAAAGTTTGCAATCAAATCGGTATACAGCTTTATTGCTTTTATTTTGCTTGCGGGAATGTGGTATATTTCGGGAAAAGAGGAGATTGTTGAGCTGTTTTCTTCTTCGCCTGTAATTTTGTCTGTAGGTGGGTGCGGAATTTTCGGAATGGTTGCGGCAAAGTATGCCGTAATGTATTTCGGGCATATTATTTCTGCGCTTGTTTTTATTATGATATTGCTTTGTCTTGCTTCTTTAATATTTAAAATATCATTTATAAGGTTGTTGGTTGGATTTTTTAAAAGCACAAAAGAAGAATCTGAGGAGGTTAAAAAGGAGCAAGCCTATGAAGCGGGAAGAAGGGCTCGTCAGGTTGCCAAGGATGTGAAGGAGTCAACGCTTCGTACGCTTAAAAACCATTCAATAGATTTTGATGTTGAAGATATGAAAAAGGACAAGTCTCAAAATGAGAAAAAATCAGGCTTGGAGGATGTGATTAATTCTTCTTTTGAAGAGGATAACAATAAACAAGAAAAAAGTAATGACGAAAATGATATAGATGAAATTTTTAAAAAGCTGGATTTGGAAACGGGCGAAATTATAGAGCCTGAGCCGCTTCTGAAAGCGGAGAAATTGATGCAGGAGGAAGCGAGCGAGAATGTGAGAGAGAGAGTGAAGCGTGAAGCGCCGCTAAGCAAGGAGCAGGAAAATGGACTTAGGGCAGAACTCGACTCGAACGCATCAAAAGAGCCTATTTATTATGAGTTTCCGCCAACAAAGCTGCTTGCGAGCGCAAAGAAGAAATCCGGAGATACGAGAGAGGAATTGAAAGAAACTGCAAATAAGCTTGTTGCAACGCTAAAGAGCTTTGGTGTAGAGGTTAAGCTGTCGCAAGTAAGCAGAGGACCCGTTGTTACAAGATATGAGCTTCAACCGAGTGTTGGTGTAAAGGTGAGCAAGATAACGAATCTTGCTGATGATATTGCGTTAAATCTTGCGGCAACGGCAGTAAGAATTGAAGCGCCAATTCCGGGCAAAGCGGCAATAGGAATTGAAATCCCCAATAAGGAGGTTTCTGCCGTGATGCTAAGAGAGGTTATAGAAACTGAAGAATTTCAGACCTCTAAATCTAAGCTGTCTGTTGCTATGGGTATGGATATAACGGGAAAGCCTGTTATTGGGGATATTTCAAAAATGCCTCACGTTTTAATAGCTGGTGCAACGGGTTCGGGTAAATCCGTTTGTATAAATTCAATTATAACGAGTATTTTGTATAAGGCTGACCCTAATGAGGTAAAGCTTATTTTGATAGACCCTAAGGTTGTTGAGCTTCAGGTTTATAACGGCATTCCGCATCTGCTTATTCCTGTTGTAACTGAGCCAAAAAAGGCAGCGGGTGCGCTTGGCTGGGCAGTTAGCGAAATGATACGCCGATACAATTTGTTTGCTGAAAATAATGTTCGTGATTTGGTTGGCTACAATGAAGTTCTTGCGTTAGACGGAGAGCCAACCCTACCGCAGATAGTTATTATAGTAGATGAGCTTGCTGATTTGATGATGGTTGCGCCGAAAGAAATTGAGGATTCAATTTGCCGTTTGGCGCAAATGGCGAGAGCGGCGGGAATGTATTTGATTGTTGCAACTCAGCGACCATCCGTAAACGTTATAACAGGCGTTATTAAAGCAAATATTCCGTCGAGAATAGCTTTTGCAGTTTCAAGTCAGATTGACAGCCGAACAATTCTTGACGGAGCGGGCGCAGAGAAGCTTTTGGGCAAGGGCGATATGCTGTTTATGCCTATGGGAGCATCAAAGCCAAAACGATTGCAGGGCGCCTTTGTTACAGACAAAGAGGTTGAAGCTATTGTTGATTTTGTAAAAGAAAAGTCAGAGGCAAAATACGATGAGGATATAACTGAAAAAATAAATGCGGATACGCAGGTTGACAATGATATGGAAGATTGCGATGAGCTGTTGCCAAAAGCTATTGAGATTGCAATTGCATCGGGAAATATATCTACTTCAATGGTGCAGCGACGTCTTGGAGTTGGCTATGCAAGAGCGGGAAGAATAATCGACCAAATGGAGGCTCGGGGCATTATAAGCGGTGCAGACGGAGCAAAACCGAGAAATGTTTTAGTTTCATCGGAAGACTTGATGTAAAAATAAATATTGTATAAAATTGATTAAAAATCAAAAAAAGGTTGATTTTTTCCAAATAATGAGGTATTATATACTTGTATAATGTGGATGAAAAAAGGTAGTAGCATTTTAATAAAAGTATTTGTATATCTAAGGAGGAGAATTATGAAAAGCTTAGTTGAAGAAAACAAGATTTGGATTGACGAAACATGGGCAAAGCTTGATAAGAAGCTTAGTGCCGTTGCAAAAAAGTCATTTGACAAAATCCCTTATACCACAGTTGACGGGGTTCACGATACAAGAACGTCTGATGCTCAGATTGATTGGTGGACAAATGGCTTCTGGCCAGGACTTATGTGGATTATGTACGCTGACACAAAAAAGGATGTATATAGAGAGACTGCTGAGAATGCTGAAAAGCTTTTGGATGGAGCTCTTAAAAATTTCGATTGCTTGCATCATGACGTTGGCTTTATGTGGCACATTTCGAGTGGCTCGAACTATCGTTTGACGGGTAATAAGGAATCGAGAAATCGTGCGCTTTATGCAGCAAATGTTTTGAGCGGCAGATACAATATCAAGGGTGGATTTATCCGTGCTTGGAATGACGGTGATTGTATCGGCAGAACAATTATTGACAGTATGATGAATATTCCGCTTTTGTATTGGGCATCGAAAGAGACAAATGACCCTCGTTATACTCATATTGCAAAGGCACAAGCAG
>JAZNSA010000031.1:0-9614 GCA_045590935.1 Clostridia bacterium
TTTTTGTTGTTTTTTTAATAAAAATGGTGTATAATAAGGAAAGAGGATGAAAAATATGTATAATACGGAGAAAAGTCTCCGTATTAATAATAAAAATCGTGATTTCCTATTGATTTGTAAAAAGTTTTATTTTCTTTAATCCATGTACTCGTTGCTGTTTTTGGATTGAAAAAATATGTGCAGTTTTCTATAACATTAAAACCGTTTAATGCAAGCTTAGCTGCTATAATGCTTGTTTTTACAGGCTCGTCATATATTGTACCATTTATTGTTGGCTCATATTGAACAGCATAGTTTTTGTCAAAAATAACTTTATATATGGTATTAGGAAAAGAAGGAGAGTTGACTCTGTTTAAAATGATGTTTCCAACTGCGATTTGCCCTTCCATAGGCTCTCCCCTACTTTCTGCTGAAATAATTCTTGAAAGCCAATATATATGGTCGTATGAATATATATAATTAATTTTTTTTGGTGAAAGTGAAATATTATCATTATTAATTATTATTGAAAAATGTTTATTATCCCATTCAAAACTGATATTAAGTATATCTAATAATTCTCTTGCAGGAACAAACATAATATTGTTTTTTATTAGTGGCTTACAAGAAAGATTATATTCTTTTTTATTGACTATGCATTTTAAACTGTCGTTTGTAAATGTTATAAAATTATTTAAGGTTGCACTTTTTGTTGTATTATCCCAGGTAATATTATATCCTAAAATATCGCTCATTTCTCTTATAGGGATATAAGTTTTGTTGTTTTTTATAAAAGCATACGAGGAATTAAAGCTTACATACGAATCATTAATAATAAAATCTACGATTGTTTCGTGTGCTTTTGTTTTAGTTATTACATTCAAAAAAAGGATAAATAAAACAAAAGCATATAAAATTTTCTTTCACATACTAATACCTCCTTGTATATAAATATTATAATATATTATTTTTATATATTCAATGATATATATTTGGAAAAAAAGGAAAACAAAACAGTAAAAAAGAAAGGATTGATATTATGGGAAAGTTTGTTTTAATTGTTGATGACGAAAAGCCTATAGTAGAAATATTAAAGTATAATTTGTCAAAGGAAGGGTATGAAACAATTGAGGCATACGACGGTGAAACCGCACTTAAATATGCACTTGAAAAAAAGCCTGATATTATTTTATTAGACGTTATGCTTCCTGTTATGGATGGTTTTGAGGTATGTAAAAAGGTAAGAGAAAAGCTTAGTATTCCTATACTGATGCTTACTGCACGTGAGGAAGAGGTAGATAAGGTATTGGGACTTGAGCTTGGGGCTGATGATTACATAACAAAGCCTTTCTCTCCGAGGGAATTAATGGCAAGAGTTAAGGCTAATTTAAGAAGGACAGTTGTAGATTCAAGCAAGGAAACGGAAGATGAGTCCAATATTGTAAAAAGAGGAAGAATAGTTCTTAATCTGGATAGATATGAGGTTAAAAGAGATGGGGAAGTTGTTGATTTAACGCTTAGAGAATTTGAGCTTTTAAAATTTCTTGCTCTTCAGCCTGAAAAGGTATTTACAAGAGAAATGCTTCTTGAAAAGGTTTGGGATTATGATTTTTACGGGGATTTGAGAACGGTTGATGTTACTGTAAGAAGGCTTCGTGAAAAAATTGAGGATGACCCGGGAGCACCTAATTTTGTTGTAACAAAAAGAGGCGTGGGTTATTATTTTAATAAGGATAACTAAAATAATTAATTTTAAGGTGAAAATTTATGTTTAAACAGCGCCTTCATATAAAGATAGTAACTTTATTTGTGTTGCTTGCTTTATCTATTATATTAATAGCCGGAACTTTTCTTATTGCGGAAATTGGCGATTTTTATTCTAAAAAATTTGCCGATGAAATGAATGATGTTTTTAATGACTCTCAAATAAGAAAGGAGCTTTCTTCTGTTTGCGAGGCAGAGAACAGCAAAGAAAGGCTTGTAGAAATTGTTGAAGCTTTTTCGGGTGCAGGAAGGCTTGGAATTAATAAGAACAGAAATTATTATATTCTTGACGGAAAAACCGCAAATTGCTTTGAAAGCTCGGAGATAAATTACAGCAACAATATAAAAACTGAAAATATTATAAAGGCTATGAGTGGCGAAATAGGCGATTTATCAAAAAACAGCTCTTATGGTATGGATTATGCATACCCTGTTAAGAATAATGAGGGAAAAGTTGAATATATAGTATACATAAACGATAACAAAACAGAGGTTGGAGATATTATTGAAAATATATTTTTTATTCTGTTGCAGGTTATGGGATGGTGTGTACTTATTTCATTAGTTTTAGGATACTTTATATCAAAGACTATAACAAACCCTATAACAAGCCTTACGAAAAAGGCTGAGAAGCTTGCAATGGGTGAAAAACCGAGCAATGAGAATTCTAAAAAGTCGAATGACGAAATTGGAATTCTTGCGGATACATTTAATTCTATGTCGTCGGAGCTTTTTAATACTTTAGACCAGATAAGAAATGAAAAAATAAAAATGGAAACTATTCTTTCTAATTTGACAGATGGGGTTATTGCGTTTGACCTTGATGGAAAGGTTATGCATATAAACGAAGAAGCAAAAAAGATGTTTTCTATAGTAGACCCGAATATTATTGAATTTGATATGTTTTTTAAAGATTTAGAGGTTAATATTCGTTTTGGGGATATTATTTATCTTAAAATAAATAATGTTGAAGAAAGAATTATTTATTTTAATAATAAGATTTTGATGGCATATTTTGTTTCTTTTAAAACGAGAGATGATAGCGGAAAGGAAAAAATTGGTGGAGTTGTTGTTGCTGTTCAGAATATAACAAAGCAGCAAAAGCTTGATGAATCAAGACGTGAGTTTGTTGCAAATGTTTCGCATGAGCTGAGAACGCCGCTAACAACTATTAAATCGTATACAGAAACGATGATTGACGGAATGGAAGATAAGGAGTCTATGGAATACAAGTTTTTGGGTGTTATTAATTCCGAGATAGACAGAATGACTCGTATTGTTAAAGATTTATTGACTCTTTCAAAGCTGGACCATAGTGAAACTATAAAGAAGGATGTTTTCAATATAAGAAAAGTGATTGGCGGAATTGTTGATAAAATGAAAATAACCGCAAATAAAAATAATTTGACAATCAACTATTCTTCTACAACAGAAATTCCTGATTTTATTGGTGATAAGGATAAAATTGAGAGAGTTATAATAAATATAATATCAAACTCAATAAAATATACGCCGCCGGGTGGCAGGATTGATGTGTATTCAGGATGCGTGTATAATGAAATTTATATAAAAATTAAAGATACAGGAATAGGAATACCAAAAAAAGATATTTCTCGTATATTTGAAAGGTTTTATCGTGTTGACAAAGCAAGAACCAGGCAGATGGGCGGAACGGGTTTAGGCCTGGCAATAGCAAAGGAAATAATAGAAAAGCATAATGGAAATATTAAAATTATTTCAGAGCCTGATGTAGGAACGGAAGTTGTTATAACGTTGCCCGTTAAGGTATATTGAGAAAAAAATAAAATATGTTTTTTTAGTCAAAACGCCGATGTGAAAATTTTCGCATCGGCGTTTTGACTACATACAAATAAATTATTTCGTATTTATTTTCAATTTTAAATTATTTTTCTATTTTTTCTGCCCCACCCATATAAGGAACTAAAACTTCAGGAATTGTTACGCTTCCGTCGTCATTTTGATAGTTCTCAAGAATAGCCGCAACTGTTCTTCCTATTGCTACACCACTACCGTTTAGTGTATGAACAAATTGAGCTTTGTCCTTAGGATTATCCTTAAACTTAATATTTGCACGACGAGCCTGATAATCTTCAAAATTTGAACAAGAAGAAATTTCAACATATCTTCCGTAGCTTGGCATCCAAACCTCTATATCATAAGTCATTGCGGAACTAAAGCCTAAATCTCCTGCGCAAAGACGAACAACACGATATGGCAATCCCAACAATTGCAAAACTTTTTCGGCATTTCTTGTTAAATCTTCTAATTGTTCATAGCTATCCTCGGGACGACTGAATTTAACAAGCTCAACCTTATTAAACTGATGCTGACGAATAAGACCTCTTGTATCTCTGCCCGCACTTCCTGCCTCTGCTCTGAAGCAAGCAGAATATGCAACGTGGCGGATTGGAAGCTTAGAGCCGTCAAGTATGTCTTGTCTGTACATATTTGTAACAGGCACTTCAGCTGTTGGAATTAAGAAGTAATCGTTGTTAGCAACTCTGAAAGCATCTTCTTCAAACTTTGGTAACTGACCTGTGCCTGTCATTGAATCGCGATTTACCATAAAAGGCGTTAATACTTCTGTATAGCCGCTTTGAGTTGTATGAGTATCTAAAAAAAAGTTGATTATAGACCTTTCAAGCCTTGCGCCTGCGCCCTTGTAAACAGTAAATCTTGCGCCTGATATTTTGGCAGCTGTTGCAAAATCAAGAATGCCTAAATTTTCACCAATATCCCAATGAGCCTTTGGCTCAAATTCAAACTCTCTTGGTGTACCGAATTTTCTTATTTCTTCATTTGCTGTATCATCTAAGCCGTCAGGAACCTTTTCATTAGGTATATTAGGAATACTTAAAACCATTTGCTGAATTTTTGCATCTATTTCAGAAACCTTTGCATCAAGGTCCTTGATTTTATTGGAAATTTCTTTCATTTCAGCAAAGATATCAGATGTATCAATTCCTTCCTTTTTTAAAGCAGGAATTTTTTTACTGTCTTCATTTTGTTTGGCCTTTAAGCCCTCAACCTCGAAAATAATTTCTCTACGTTCTTTATCTAAATCAAGAAGCGGCGAAATGTCAAGGTTTGAATGGCGCCTTTTCAAAGCAGCTCTAATCAAATCAGGATTTGAACGTATTAATTTAATGTCTAACATTTGCATTTCCTCCCTTTATTATAAAGTATAAATATATAAAATAAATTTATTATAATTTGTTTGCCATATCATAGAATCCCGGCAATATAGAGTCAAGCTCTTCTTTTGAAAATTCCTTGATTTGCTCTCTTACGGATTCAAAATCATTTTTTATATAGGCATTAATCAAATTATATAATTTTTTGTTTGATGCATCCAAAAAAGCTTTGTCATTTTTTAGTGTTTCATATTCTGAAGAAAGAGTGTTGTAAGAATTTATTAATTCTGTTAATTCGTTTTGCTTTTTTGTTAGTGCATTAGTTAAATCTATATTTTCTTGATTAAGTTGATTTATTCTATCCGTCGTGTTTTGAGTAAGAGTATCTAACAATTGTAAATTGTTGCTTTCCGGTACGAGCTTCCATTGCATAATAGTTGTTAAAACTATCAAAGCTAATGCAATAACAAACAAAAAGCACGCATATACCCACATTTGTTTAGTGTTTTTATTTTTCATAGTACTTATTCCTTTCGTAAAAAATCATAAAACTAACATTGCTCTAAAACCGCTCTAAAACGCCCTGTATTAAAAAAACAGCTTGAAATATGGAATTATATTAATTTTTGTTTTATTTTGAATACAAAGAGGGCATTTTTGTGAGATTTTTGGAAAAAATTGTAAAATATACAAAATAAAAGATATGTCTACATTTTTAAAATCCTTAACAATCTTTCAAAATCATCCAAGCCGTAATATTCAATTTCAATTTTTCCTTTTTTTTCTCCGTTGGAAATTTTAACCTTTGTTCCAAGCTGAGAAGAGAGGCGTGATTGAATTTCTTTTAGCTGAAGCTCAAACGCAAGATTTTTTGTTTCTTTTTTTTCTTGCTTTTGAGGTGTATTTAAATTTTTAGCCGCATTTTCTGCTTGTCTTACACTTAAATCATTTTTAATTATAAAATTCGCAAGCTCAAGCTGCTTGTCCGCTTCAACGGATAAAACAGCACGAGCGTGTCCGCTTGAGAGTTTACCTTCGATGACGAACTGCTGTATCTCATCTTGCAGACTTAAAAGCCTTAAAGAGTTTGCAATTGAGCTTCTGCTTTTGCCAACGCTTGTTGAAATATTCTCTTGAGTTAAAGAATAATCATCAATAAGCGTTTTATAGCCCATTGCTTCTTCTATTGGGTTTAAATCTTCCCTTTGAAGATTTTCTATAAGAGCAACTTCCGCAGTTTTAAGCTCGTCATACGAGCGTATAATTGCAGGTATTTCCTTTAATCCTGCAAGTCTGCTCGCTCTCCAACGCCTTTCACCTGCTATAATTTGATAATAATTATTTTTTGTTTCCCTGACTATAATAGGTTGAATTACGCCATGATTTTTTATTGATTCGCTTAATACTTTAAGCTTTTCTTCGTCAAAGCTTTTTCTGGGTTGTTCTTTGTTTGGCTCAACCTTTGATATTTTAAGCATAACAACTGCATCGGACTGAATTTCTGCCTTAGCTTCTACAGTTTCAAAGACCTTTTCGCTGCCACTATCAAAAAGTGCATCTAATCCTTTGCCCAGACCCTTTTTCGCCATTATTATTCAACTCCTTGATTTTGTGATATAACTTCGTTTGCTAGTGCAATATACGCATCAGCACCCTTAGATGTAATATCATAAGACAATATTGATTCGCCAAAGCTTGGCGCCTCGCTTAGCCTTACATTTCTTGGTATTGCCGTTGCATAGAGCTTATTTGGAAAATATTTTTTAAGCTCATCAAGAACTTGTATTGCAAGATTTGTTCTTGAGTCATACATAGTTGCTAAAACTCCTTCGAGCGCCAATGATGGATTTATTGCTTTTTTAACCTGTTTAATTGTGTTCGTTAATTGAGAAAGACCTTCTAAAGCATAGTATTCGCATTGTATCGGAATTAAAACGGAATCAGCCGCAGCAAATGCGTTGAGCGTTATAAGACCGAGCGACGGCGGACAGTCTATAATTATAAAATCATACTTGTCCTTTACTTTTGAAAGTGTATTTTTTAGCCTGTTATCTCTATCTTTCACAGAAACAAGCTCAATTTCGGCGCCTGCAAGAGAAATATTTGAGGGCAAACAATCTAAATTAGGTTGCGTTGTTGAAACTATTGCCTCGGTTGCGGGCGTTTCGTTTATTATGCAATCATATATAGATGTATTAACTTCTCGCCTATTTACACCTATTCCGCTTGATGCATTTCCCTGAGGGTCAGCATCTACCAAAAGTGTTTTCTTTTTCTTATATGCAAGAGAAGCTGATAAATTTATTGAGGTTGTTGTTTTTCCAACCCCGCCTTTTTGATTAACAACAGCAATAATTTTGCCCACTATATTATCCCCTTAATCATTATAGAATTGTACTTTTTTAAAATACAATGAAAAAAAGTACATAATATATTTTAGCACAATTATTGTAATTAGTAAAGTAATTTTTAAAAAATATTGCAAAAAATCAAAAAAATATTAAAATGTTTCACGTGAAACAAAAGAAAACTGTATAAAAAGAAGCCACAATGTTTCACGTGAAACATTGTGGCTTTATATATCACTTATCAGCCTATTAAATTACTTTCGCTTAAAGCGGCATCAAATGCACGGCTTAGAGCTGTTTCTTCGCCTGCAACCCTAAGGTCAACATCACGATATAGGCTCATACCTGTACCCGCAGGAACAAGTTTACCAATAATAACATTTTCTTTCAAACCAAGAAGCGGGTCAACCTTACCTTTGATTGCTGCCTCAGTTAACACACGAGTTGTTTCCTGGAAGGAAGCAGCAGAAAGGAATGAATCAGTTGCAAGAGAAGCTTTTGTAATACCAAGCAAAACAACTGTTGCAGTTGCTTCTCTCTTACCTTCTGCACGCATTTTCTCGTTTTCTCTCTCTAGGTCGAACATATCAACAAGACTGCCCATCAATAAGTTTGTATCACCGGAATCTTCAATCTTTACCTTACGCATCATCTGACGAGCGATAACTTCGATATGCTTATCAGAAATATCAACGCCCTGCATACGATAAACCCTTTGAACTTCCTGAGTTAGGTATGATTGAACTTCACGAGAACCTTTAATTTTCAAAATATCATGAGGGTTAATAGAACCTGCTGTAAGCACATCGCCTGCTTCTATCTCCTGACCTTCTACAACCTTAATTCTTGCATCGTAAGGAATTACATAAGTTGCTGCCTCACCAACTGAGTCATTAGTTACAACAATTTCACGACGTTTCTTTGTTTCGGCAATTGAAACCTTACCTGCAATTTCAGAAACAACAGCAACACCCTTAGGTTTACGTGCCTCAAAAAGCTCCTCGACACGAGGTAGACCCTGAGTAATATCATCACCGGCAACACCACCACTGTGGAATGTTCTCATTGTAAGCTGAGTACCCGGCTCACCGATTGACTGAGCGGCTATGATACCAACTGCTTCACCAACAGGTACAGGGTCGCCATTTGCAAGGTTTGCACCGTAACAACGTGAACATACACCAACCGGAGTCTTACAAGTGAGGACACTTCTTATTGTAACTTCTTTTATGCCTGCGTTAATAATAGCATTTACATCCGCATCTGACATTAAAACATCTTTTGCAACAATAATTTCGCCTGTTTCAGGATGAACAACGTCTTCAAATGTATATCTGCCAAACAATCTGTCTGATAATGGTTCAATTTCTTCTTTGCCGTCAACAATTGCACTAACCTTAATTCCGTTAGTTGTTCCGCAATCTGCTTCACGAACAATTACGTCCTGACTGACATCAACCAAACGACGAGTAAGATAACCTGAATCGGCAGTACGAAGAGCCGTATCAGTAAGACCCTTTCTTGCACCGTGAGTAGAAATAAAGTATTCCAAAACACTAAGTCCCTCACGGAAGTTTGCACGAATAGGAATTTCAACGGCATTACCTGAGGTATCTGCCATAAGACCACGCATACCTGCAAGCTGTCTAATCTGGTTAACACTACCACGGGCACCGGAGTTTGCCATCATATATATTGGATTTAAGTCATCAAGGTTATTCATAAGTGCTTTTGTAACCTTTTCGCTCGTCTCTGTCCAAACCTTGATAATAGCGTTATATCTTTCGTTATCGTTAAGCATACCACGCTTATACTGCTTTGTTATCTTATCAACCTGAGCTTCCGCATCCTCCAAGTATGCCTTTTTAGCTTCAGGAACCTTAATATCGGATACGCTGACTGTTATAGCACCTTGAGTTGAGTATTTGAAGCCAAGTGCTTTGATGTTATCCAAAACCTTTGCAGTTTCTGTTGAACCATGAACTCTTATACACTTGTCGATGATAATTCCAAGCTGCTTTTTAGTAGCAAGCTTTGTAAATTCAAGCTCAAATGCATTGTTAGGGTCGCTTCTGTCTACAAAACCTAAGTCCTGAGGAATATTTTCATTAAATATAAGCTGACCAATAGTTGTATCAATAAGCTTGTGCTTCATAACCCCGTCAATTTCTTTGCTTACACGCACTTTGATTTTCGCATGTAGAGTAACGACGTGGTTTGCATAAGCCATAAGGGCTTCATCAACGTTTGCAAACGCTTTACCCTCGCCTTTATCGCCGTCCTTAACCAAAGTTAAATAATAGCTTCCTAAAACCATATCCTGAGTAGGAACAGTAACCGGTTTACCATCCTGAGGTTTTAAAAGGTT
>JAZNSA010000032.1:0-32637 GCA_045590935.1 Clostridia bacterium
AATACCTTTTCAAGTTTTTCCATATTGTATCCTTTAGTTTATGGGGTGATTGCAATAAAAAAGGGGCTTAAATGCCCCTTGTTTTTTATATCTTTATTAAGTTTTTACACTTTTTCTCTTTCATTGGAAACCATTTAATCATGGTATTTTAACTATTTCAAGTATATGTTACAATTTTGTAATGAAAAAATTATTTTTAATTTTAACCATAACGAGCTTGTTCTCGAATTGGTGTATTGCAAAACATCTGCATCCTGAAAAGTATTATCAAAATAAATGGTGCGGAAAATACAACGGCGTTATGGAATATGAACTAAATGACAAAACCCGCATAGATTGTGTTACAACAAATTACGCCGTTGAATTTGATTTTGCGTCCAAATGGGCGGAATGTATCGGGCAAGCTTTATATTACGGAGTTTCAATAAAAAAGAAACCCGTTTGTCTTTTAATCGTTGAAAAGCCCGAAGATTTTAAATATTTTTATCGAGTTAAAAAAGTAACCGAATTTTTTAAGTTTGACTTGTGGTATATAAAGGCACCGGAATATATTTATAAAAATAACAAATAGCAGATGTTATTGAATTTTTACGTCGTAAACGTCCCCGCTCTCTTTATCATTGATTTTTACTTTGCAAGAGTAATATGTTTTTATATTTGTTCCAAAAGAATTTTGGGCGTATAAAGTTGATTCAACTTTATAATGCATATTTTCTATTTTTTCCGTAACATCTTCGCTTCTGTTAAATTCGGCTGATTTCGGGTTTTTTAAACGTGATTGTACCTCTTGCTGACAGAGTGTTCGAGCAAGTAACTCTTGTGCGTAAGAATCGTTTTCAATGGGTTTTTCAGGGATTAGCATTAAAATAATAAAAATAATCACAAAAATAACAAAAACTATGCCAAAACAACCCATACAACCTGGTCCGTTATTGTTTTGGGAATTGTTGATATTTTGTTCTTTATTATTTTCTTGATTTTGCCATCCGCAATACTGACAAAATTTTGCTTCATCGGGTAATTCTTTTCCGCATTTTTGACAAAACATCATAACCCCCTTTTCTTAAATTCTTCTCTAATTATATCATTGAACCACTTTTTCATTTCTTCTTCTTTTGTATCTTCTTTTGGCTCATTAAACATTGTGCCCTTATCTGCAAGAACATAATTTATATTTACATCGAAATCAACCAATAACTTACACAAATTATCAACGCTAAACTTGTTTTTGTCTTTTTCTATTGCACTAATAAAAGCCCTGCTAACCCCAAAATGGTTAGCAAATTCTTCTTGCTTGAGTCTTAATTCTTCTCTTATTAGCCTGATTCTTTCGCCCATTGTGGACATAATTTATCCTCTAAATATATGAAGTTTTGTAAATATGCAATTAATTACTTGCATTTATGTAAGTTATATGTTACATTGGTATCAAGATAAAGGAATAACCAATGCGAGAAACATCTTTAGTTAAGAGAATTCCAAAAAGACAAGCTGTTGTTTTAGACTTTATTGCAAAAATAAAAGAGCAAGATTTTGCGGTGGTTGCAAAAAACGTCATAGACAATTCGCCCCTCTTTGCAGAATTCAAAAAACAATATGAACTCTCCGCCAATGACGGATAGTTATTTAGTTATAATCACTAAAATTTTACTATAAAAGCCCCGAAAAAACAATTGCAGGGCTTAAAAAAAGTACACATTTGAACTTTGAAAATTGAATATACTGGCGAAAGACTTTATGCGTGAGCGGGAAGAAAGCTCAAACTTTTGACAGCTCCGAATCGGATAAGGTTATAACAGAGAGAGCAAACAGGTAAATAACAATTCTAAGTTTTTGACACCCCGGAAAGACGGGGGTTTTAGAACGAAAGTTCTAATAAAGCGGGTATATAGTTTCCTATTGCCCGCTGACTTTAGGATTTTTGAAAGGGTTTTTATGAAATACAATAAAATTATTGAAGGTGATTTAGTTATTTGTTCAAAAACTGATTTAAAAATTAATGAAGTTTTCGAGATTAAAGGCAATTTAATTTTAAAAACCGCTATTAAAATAAGCTTACCTAATTGCTCAAGTGTTGGCGGTACGGTGGAAGCTTATGAGAATGCGAAAATAAGCTTACCTAATTGCTCAAGTGTCGGCGGTTGGGTGGAAGCTTATAGGAATGCGAAAATAAGCTTACCTAATTGCTCAAGTGTCGGCGGTTGGGTGAGAGCTTATAAGAATGCGAAAATAAGCTTACCGAATTGCTCAAGTGTTGGCGGTACGGTAGAAGCTTATGAGAATGCGAAAATAAGCTTACCGAATTGCTCAAGTGTCGGCGGTTGGGTGAGAGCTTGTGAGAATGCGAAAATAAGCTTGCCGAATTGCTCAAGTGTTGGCGGTACGGTAGAAGCTTATGAGAATGCGAAAATAAGCTTACCTAATTGCTCAAGTGTCGGCGGTTGGGTGGAAGCTTATAAGAATGCGAAAATAGAGATAAACAATGACTGCAAACAAAATGATGATAATTGTCCTGCGTTCAAAACTAGAAACTTTTGTTTAAAATTCAATTTTGAATGCTTTTTAAAACTCGGTTTTTTATTTGCAGATGGCATTTTATCTAAAATCATCGAACGCAAAAAGAATGTCTTTAAAATTCAAATATTTGGCAAAACCGAAACATCTTATTGTTTGATGATTGAAAATGGCGATAGTGAACTTCCGACTTTTTCACACGGTAAAACGATTAAAGAAGCAAAAGAAAGCCTAATTTATAAAATATCCAACCGTGATACATCGGTTTATAAAAGCTATAAGCTTGATACAGTTGTTAGCTTTGAAGAAGCAATTAAAATGTATCGAACAATAACCGGCGCTTGCGAATTCGGAACGAGAAACTTTGTTCAAGGTTTAACTAAAACTAAAAAGAAGTATAAAATCTCTGAAATTATAAAAATTACCGAAAATCAATTCGGAAATGAAACATTTAGAGAATTTTTCTCTAAAAATCAAGTTTTTTGACAATACTGAACTTATTCGTGCGGTTGATTACCGGTGTAGCATTCAACCGCTTTTTATTAGATTTAAAACCGCTCTTTATGTACGGTCGGCAATTAAAATATGCTTCTAAAGGCGGGGAATACCGACCCCCCGCCAAAGCGGTTAAGATTTTTATACTCTATTATTCTATTAGTGTTCGCCCGCAAAGCTTATAACTCTTAAATTAATTGTCAAGTCATGAATGCGGGCTTTTTATTAAAGATTCCTACTTTTAATACTCCGTAAGTAGTTATTATACGGGCTTTTACCCGTTTTTCTTCTGACATATCCATATTTAAATCTGTAAACTACATATTGCCCCGAAGTTCCTTAATTACCAACGGGGCTTTTTTTAAAAAAATTGCCGTAGTGCTTTTAGCATTGGCTTACGTAATGAAAGGAGTTTATATATGCACGTAAAAGCGATGATTAAGACGGCTTTTAATTGGCTTCAGCCGGATTGGTTTCAGACAAACGACAATAATATTGACCCTTATAACAAATTTGAAAATGTCGTTCTAACGGAAGAATTTGAAGCGCACAAGATTAGTCAAAAAGCAACAATGGAGTTGCTAAAAGAATATTGTTATTTTAAAGCGGTGGCTGATGAGGGCTTGCTTTTAACCGAAAAGGATAAGACTTCAAGAGCCGAAGCCTTTTATCAAAACTTGCTTGAATGCAATTTCATTCATAGAGGGCAACTCGATAAAAACGTAATTGATGAAATTAAAAATGTCGTAAGCAGATATTAAAAAAGGAGGAAAAAATGGAAGAAAGCCAAATGGATTTTTATGCTGATTATTTAGGCGAAACCTATGATGATGAACCCGGACCGGAAGACAGCAATGATTATTATGTCGAAATGGCACGAATCGCCGAAATGGAAGAAGCCATTACCGATAATTATTTATGGGGGTGAAAATGGAATACAGCTTATTTGATGATGATTTTTGGCAAGCATTTAAAAAGTTTGATGAAACATCAAAAGCGTTTATTGCTCAATGTTATAGAGAGGGGTTAAAAAATGGAAAAGATACTAAAGAAATACGTAAAATGCGAACTAATAGCGATATTGTTGAAGCTTAGCGAAAATAAAAAGACTTATGACCGCATAAAGTCAATTTTAAGAATGGATTTAGACGAGATATAAAAAAAGAGCTTTTTAAAAAGCTCCACCTATTTTTGATAAGGAAAGGATAACATAAAAAGTGGAAAATTGCAAAGATTTAATAATTGATTACGTTGAGGGAATGGAAATAACCAAACCCTGCATAATTCGAGGTATGCCAAATGAGATTTATCATAAATACCCTGCATTATCTAATTCGGGGCTAAAAACATTAATTGATTGCCCTGCAAAATATTATTATAAGTATTTATCAGGAGAATATGAGCCAAAAGAAAAACCTTATTTTAAAATCGGAAAAGCCGCTCATAAATATATTTTAGAGGGCAAAGAAGAATTTGAAAAAGAATATTGGCATAACCCCTATTCCGAAATGAAAAAAGATGAGCTTATTGAACTTTTAAAAACTTTTAACTATGAAGAAAAAGAAATTAAAAGACTCTTAGTTAGCGATTTAATGCAATTAGTTTTAAAAGAAGCTCAAATTGAACCAAAAGCGATTCATTTAACGGCAAGCGAATTAAATCAAGTTGTTTGTATGGCAAGAGCAATTAACAATAACCCCGAATGTAAAAACGCACTTAGTCAAAAAGGCGAATCCGAATTATCAATTTTTTGGCAGGATAAAAAAACAGGGGTTTGGCTAAAATGCAGACCTGATTATCTGCCTTATGACTGCCTTGATGTTCCTGATTATAAGACTACGGATAGTGCAAAGCCTGAAACATTTTACGGTTCATTTATCAAATACGGTTACCATATTCAAGCTGCGATGTACCGTATGGGAATAAAAGCCGTTACAGGGGTTGATGTTCAAAACTTTTTCTTTATCGTTCAAGAAAAAGAAGCTCCGTTTGTAACGCAGATTTTTAACCCTGCAACGCTTCATATTGTAAACTGGGGCGAAAAAGCGATTTATTCGGGGATTGAAAAATATCTTGAATGTAAGGAAACAGGAATTTGGGGCGGTTATTCGGATAAGATAATTGAGCTTAGAATTGAGCCTGCTCCTGATGATGTTTTTGGAAACTATGACAAAGAAAACGGCATAATATATGCCCCTAAATGGATTGATAATGAACTTATGAAATATGAGGCGTAGACAGTGCCGCAGGGCGGATTGATGAAATCCGCACGAGGTACACATATTTGGCGACGTGCGACGACAGTCGCTCAGGAGCAGAAAGGTTAAAAATGCAAGAAAATTTAAAAGAAATTGAAACAAAGCTTAAAGCCCCGTTTCGCCCTGATGAAATTGAATATAGAATAACGGCAACCGCTAACGGTAAAGGGCTTGCCGTTGCCTATGTTCAAAATAGAGCCATACAAAACAGGCTTGATGAGGTCTTAGGTTTTACTAATTGGAAAAATGAATTTTCAGTTATCGATAAAGGTAAAATTTGCGGTTTAAGTTTGCGCATTAATGATGAATGGATTACCAAATATGATGGCGCAGGCGACACCAAAATTGAGGCTACTAAAGGCGGAATATCAGACAGTATGAAACGTGCTGCCGTGCAATGGGGAATCGGAAGGTATTTATACAATTTACCGGGTCAATGGGTAAAAGTTGACGGCAAGAATAAGATTTTAGAACGCCCAAAATTGCCAAACTGGGCTTTGCCTGATGACCTTAAACAAAATCAGCCAAACTTTAAAGAAATCAACAAGGGAGCTGAATTTAAAGAAGTCAAAAGCAAATTATCAGAGGATATTGATAATTGTATTAAGGCTTTTGAAAAATTAGGAGTAAAACAATATGAGCTTGAAACTTATCTTTGCTTGGAAGCTGATACTTTTACAGCTAAAGATTTGGACACTTTACGCACCGTTTTTAATCAGATAAAACACGGTAAAAAGAAAGAAGATTTTTTTGCTCCGGTTGAAACAACAAAAAAAGGGCAGCAAACTTTGAAATTAGAAGAAAAATTGAAAGAAGAATAGAATTATGGAAGTAAATGAAATTTTAAGACAATGCAGAATTGATAGTAATAGGTTATATCTGCCGGATATTCAATTTGACAGAAAAACATATCTTGCTGTAGCACAAAAGTTAGAACTGATTGGTGGAAAATGGAATAGAAAAGCTAAAGGTTTTATATTTGAACAAAATCCTGAAGAATTATTGTCTGATATACAAAACGGAGAAAACAGAAACCTTAAAAAAGAATATCAATTCTTTGAAACTCCGGAAGATTTGGCAAAAGAACTTGTTGATTTTATCCCATTAAAAGGTTCTTTAAATGAACAAACTGTGCTTGAACCTTCAGCGGGTCGAGGGGCAATAGTAAGAATGATAAACAAATTAAGACCGGAATTAAAAGTATATCATTGTGAATTGATGAGCTTGAACCAAAAAATGTTTAATGGTAATTCTACATTTTTGCAATCTGATTTTTTAACACTGCCGGAAGATAAAAAATATGATGTAATTGTGGCAAATCCCCCGTTTAATATGAACCAAGACATAGACCATTTTTATAAAATGACAAAAATTGCAGAAAAAAGAGTAATTTCTGTTATGAGTAATCATTGGAAAAATTCATCAAATAAAAAAGAAACCGAATTTAGAGAATTTGTTGCTGCAAATAATATGCAAGTAATAGATATTGAAGCCGGAAGATTTAAAGAATCCGGAACAATGATTTCATCTTGCATATTGGTATATGACATTGAGTAATTGGAGGTCAAAAATATGGAATTTCCAAAAGGAATTTACACAGATACGTTTCACGGTGATTATGACGACATTATTAATATGAGTATTCATGTTGATAAAATTAAAGAAAACCCCGTGAGCGATAAAGGATACGTAAAGATTCAGATTAAAAAATCTAAAGAAAAAAACGAATGGTACGCAGTTTTAAATGAATATAAAAAAGGTTAAAAATGAGGTACAAAACAACTCAAAAAATCCTTATTGATAAAAGAAAACTGGATACTTTAATTCGGCTTGATTGTCCCAAAGAAATTTTAATTGATTTAATTTTTGAAAATAAACTAACTTTAACAGGCGATTCGTTGATTGATGATAATCTCGAATCGCTTTTAGAAATTAAAGAATTTGAAAATTGGGGCGGAAGTCGAAAAGGCTCTGGCAGATTGAAAAAAAATCAACTTGAAAATCAAGATGAAAATCAAGATGAAAATCAACTTGAAAATCAAGATGCTTTTCAAGTTGGGGATAAGGATAAGGATAAGGATTATGATAAGGATAAGGATATAGATAAGGATATTTCTTTTAAAGAAGATGTTTTTTTTGATAAAAACATTCAAAAAGTTATTTCTTTGTATAAAGAGCATTGTAAAAGGCTTATTCCTATTAAGTTTGAACATAGAACAAGGGAGCGGTTAATAGAAATCAGAGAGTTTCTTAAGGTCGTAGGGCTTGATTTTAGCTATGTAATTGACTTAATGGATAGAGCAAATAAGCAAAAGGTTTTCTATGAGAATAAAATCAACTTGAAAAGTCTAATTAAAAACCACGCAGAGATTTATTCGGGATTGGGAGGGGAAAGACCCCAGGGCAATACGAATAGTCAAACTTCAACGGCTGATATTGTGGCAAAGGTACGGGCAAGAAAGGAGTTACAGGGCAGTGATACTTGATGATTTTATTGATAAAATCTTTCGTCGCTATGTCTGCAATACTGATATTGACGAGAAACGAGAAGAATACGCAAGCGGATTATTTCATTTAAGCGGCAAAGTCGATTTTGATAAATTGCTCGACTACGTTTCTAAAAATAATAAAAAGGATTTCGTACCGCAAGTATCAGAGCTTTTGGAATGGTCGAAAAGTTGCTATAAGCAGGAATACAAAAAAGGTCCAAGCGGTTGGATTCACGTTAAAATCTATAACCCTCATTTAAAAACCGTCATAAACACGGATTGCTTCCCTGCCGGAACAACCGAAGCGCAGATGTTGCACTTTTACCAAAAACGCTTTGGCGGTGAGGGGTGGCGAATTGAGGAAATATATGCGTAACGAATTAGGCAATTTCGCCCCGTCGTGCATCAGATATTGGACACGAGAAGCGGTTAGATGTTATAAAAGCAATTTTGATTGTTTGAAATGTAAAAATTATTTTTTAATCGAATCGCAGCCATGCCAAATGAAAGCTGCGGTTTTGGAGTTATACAAGGTATTAGGAGCGCCCAGTGAGGACGAATTAAAGAGGGATTTTACTTATGGAAGAATTAAGCCAACGAAAAAAGCAGATTATTAAATGTCTGAAAGCAGGGTGTATAGCGGACGAAGAAATTGCAGAGAGCTTGAAAATATCCGTGAATACCGTTGAATCTCATATACAACAGCTTTATAGCTTGCTTTGTATTGAGGGAAAATCTAAAAGAGCAAAACTGGTTTGGGAGGTAATGAGTTACTTCGTTCACGTTATCAAGCGGATTGTAAAATTATGCAAGGAAGTAAAAGAAAAAGACCCTATTGTAGCCGAAAGAGATAAACAAACAGGCGAAATCATAAGCATTGGCGGTTGGGCTGAAAATCCCGTTTATGATTTTGCACAAAAGATTTTGCAAGTTTTAGAAATTGAGGAAGTTGATGGAAATTGACACCATTTTGCTGGGTGATTGTTTAGAAGTCATGAAAGATATACCCGATAAAAGTATTGACGCTATTATTTGCGATTTACCTTATGAAAAAACAGATGAGGAATGGGACAAAATAATTCGCTTCGATAAACTTTGGGAACAGTATAAAAGAATAGTTAAAAAACATTCTCCGATTGTTTTATTCTCATCAGAACCTTTTACATCTTTTTTAATTTTAAGCAAAGTGAAATGGTTTAAATATAGATTAAATTGGGATAAAGTAATTCCAAGCGGTATGGGATATGCGAAATATAGACCAATGGAAAAAATCGAAGATATTTGTATTTTTTCAAAAAACGGGTCAAAAACAGTTTATAATCCGCAAATGATAAAGCGCGACAAACCGATAAAATCAGGAGGTAACTCAATAAAAGCGGGGGTTTATAAAAAAGGTTTTAAGTGTATTAACGGCGATAAATACGATAAAACCTACAATTATAAAAATCCTACTACTCTTATATCTTTTAATAAAATTAGAAAAGGAGCCATTCACCCGACTCAAAAACCCGTAGCATTATTAGAATACCTTATAAAAACTTATTCCAACGAGGGTGATTTAATATTAGATAATTGTTCAGGAAGCGGAACGACAGCAATCGCTTGCAAAAATCTGAACAGACACTTTATCTGCATCGAAAAAGAACCGGAATATTGGAAAAAATCAGTGGAAAGGTTAAAAGAAAATGAATAACTTTGAAAAAATAAAAGCAATGAATATTGATGAGATGGCGAAGTTTATAAAAAAGCTTAAAACAAATATTTTGCAAGCTATGAAATTAAAAATTGGAAATGAACTTTTTGAAAGAATATTAAAAAGGGAGCGTAATAATGAAAACAGTTGAAGAAATAAAAGAAGACTTGAACTATCAGATAAGACAGGGTTTTTTAGATTATTCTTTAAATGCGGAAACAAATCCTGCAAAAATAGCTTTTGTTTTTGGTTACATAATGGCTTTAAAATGGGTTTTAAAGGACAGCGAAGATGTGGAAAACGAATAATTATAAAGGTGAATCGGTTACTTGGTATTCGGAAGACGATATTAAACCGTTTCTTGACCCGTATTTCAAAGGGTTGGATTTTAAAACCATTGCAGAATTGGCAAAGAAGAGTATAAGAATAACGGATTATAATAGAGAGCTTGAAGATAAAATTGAAGCTTATGAACAAGAAAACCAAGAAGCAAAAGAAATTATTGCAGAACTGGAACATAAAATAAAAACTTTACAAAACCAAAAACCCCGAAATCATGACTAATTCATGAAATCGGGGTTTATTAAGAAATATTGTTAAAGAAAGGATTAAAAAATGTCAAAAGTGATAAAATTTAAAACATCACCGGTTGATAGTTTACCCGATGATTTGATGAAAATCGGGGAATTTGTGAAAAAGTATAAAGTAGATAGAAGCTATCCTTATAAACTCCGAGATAGGGGGAAATTGACACTATATAAATTAGGGTGTTTAAAATTATCGGAATCAGAGGGCTTAAAGGCAATAGGGGGATAAAATGCAAATTAAATGTAAATATTGCGATAGGTTTTTCAATTTTGAACCAGAAGACGATAGTTTAAAATTTGAAAATTCTGAAAACGAGTTTTTACAAAATGAATGTCTTAAACTTGAAAAAAGAATAGATAAATACAAAAGCGACTTAAATGCTGGTCAACCGTCATGGAAACAACGGGATTTAGAAATTAAAATAAGGTCGTTGATAAAAATAAGAGATATTTTAGAAAGATATATATAAATGGCAGGCATAAGTAAAAAACGGATTAAAACAAAAACAGGTGAAAAGGTTAAATATACAATAACCTACACTGATATATTCGGCAAACGGCATACATCGGGATATTATGACACTAAAAAAGAAGCTGAAGCTCATAAAAAGGAATTTGAAACTCCAAAAGCGAATCACGATATAACTTATGGCTTTATCTTTCAACAATACTTAGCAAGAGCAGAGAACACTTTAGCAAAAAACACTTATTTAAACTATAACCGCTATTACAATACTTGCTTAAAGCCTTTTGATGATATTAAATACGATAAAATAAATTCTTTAATGTGGCAAAACTTTTTTGATGATTTAACCAAAAAACAAACCGCCTACACCGTTCAAGGCTGTTTAAGGTTTGCAAAAGCCGCCGTTAATTATTTTATAAAACACGGTGAAATCGAATATAATATCTTTAATAAAATTGAAAAAATCAGAGTGCCAAAGCCTGACATCAACCATTTAACTATTGAGGAATTAAAAAATGTTCTTGAATGTTGCAAAAAATGTTATCGGGAATATTACCCGTTATTATTTACATTTATCGGAACAGGGGCAAGAGAAGGTGAAATATTGGCTCTTGAAAAAGCGGACTTTAGCTTTAAAGAGGGTTGTATCACAATTTCAAAGCAATTTACAAAAAACGAGTTGAAGCTAACCCCGAAAACTGAAAGTTCTAATCGCAAAATATATTTATTTGACGAATTAAAAGAAGTTTTAAATGAGCATATAAAAGGCTTGCCGCCTGATTATAAATTATTGTTCCCGAATAAAAACGGCGGATATATAAGCCAGAGCAATTTTAATAAAAGAGTATTCCAGCCGATTCTTAAACTTTGCGGGATAACTAAAAGAATAAGAATACACGATTTAAGAGGTTCATATATTGATATGGTACTAAGTTCCGGTCTATCGGTTAAATTTGCACAAAATCAAGCAGGGCATGCAGACAGTAAAACAACATTAAATATTTACGCTAGAAACAATGGCGATATGATAACGGCTGCAACTAATACGCTGGATAATATTTTTAGAAAAAATCAGCAAAAAATCAGCAATAAAGTTATTCAGTTCCCGAAAAAGCAGAGCCGACTGGGGGACTTGAACCCCCGACCTACTCATTACGAATAGTTTTGGGGCAATTTTGATACTTTTGATAATTTAGACAAAATCCTTTAAAATTAGGGTTCTTGATAGAATTTTAACTTTAGCGGATTTTGATAATTTTGACACTTTTGACAGAAAAAATCAGCAAAATGTCAGCAAAATTTTTTGTCAAAATTTTATGGAGTTTTTATGGAGAAATATATTAATCAAATTATCCATGCCGATTGCATGGATATATTAAAACAGTTGCCTGATAAGTGCATTGATTTGGTACTGACAGACCCGCCGTATGGGATTGGTGTCAACAAAATGACTATGTTTGATGGCGCAAAAAAACAAAAAAGACATAAAGAATATAATGATGTAGTGCCTGCTTGGGAATATTTTAGTGAAATTAGACGAATTGGTTGTAATCTCATAATATGGGGCGGAAATTATTTCAAGCTACCGCCCACTAGGTGTTTTTTAATTTGGGATAAAATACAAAACTTTAGCGGTGCAGATTGCGAACTTGCCTGGACAACATTCGATAAACCTGCAAAAATATATAGAATGAGCAGAATTGAAGCATATGGTAAAGGCACAATACACCCTACCCAGAAGCCTTTAGCATTATTTCAATGGTGTCTAGAAAATTTTTCAAAAAAAAACGACCTTATACTTGATTGCTTTTGCGGTTCAGGTACAACGGCAGTTGCTTGTCATAATCTCAAAAGGCGGTTTATATGTATTGAAAAAGATTATGACTATTGGAAAGCATCAGTCGAAAGATTAAAAATTGTGCAAGCGCAGCAACGGCTAAATTTAGAGTTTTGACTAGAAATGAGGAAAAATGCAAGATAGGTTTAGGTTTAACGCAGTAGTATCATAGGATTTCGTTAAATTTTCTACAAAATCCGTTTATTTTGGAATGGAAATCCACATTTTCCGTACGACTTTTAGCGATATTATTGCATTTTACCGAATGACTTATTAACAAAAACCTACGGAAATGTGAATAAGAATCTACGTTGTTTATATTGTAACAAAATGTAAACTAAATGTATGATATTTGAAAAAAAAGGTTGCATTTTTTTCAAATTGAGTTATAATTAAAATATAGAGAAAAACAAAAGGACGAAAAAAATGAACATTTTAGAAAAATTAATTAACAAAGAAATTTTATCCGAAAACGAAATTGATGAGCTGCTCGGGAGCCAAAAAAAAGCAATTGACAGTTTGCAAAAAACTAATTTAAAATTGGCTAATGCGAAAAGCAACGAAGCTATCACACGTAAAGCCCTTTTAGATTACAATTATAAAATCGAATGTCTTAAAGCCGCTCCCGACACAGTTAAAGAGTACGATAAAGGCCTAACAATTGCGGCTGACACGGTTTCAAAGGCAATCATTAATAAAATGGAATGGTGGCATAATGCCTAGCGGCGGAGCGCGCCCCAATTCGGGCAGAAAAAAGGGCGTAAAAATCGGAAAAATTAAGCCCGAAACCGTTAACTTTCATCGCAGGGTATTCCCCGAATGGGTAGAGCCTTTGGACAAATTGTTAAAGGAATTAAAAGCAACAAAAAACCCTGCTAAAACTAATTAGCAGGGTTGTAGTTTATAAAGAAAGGAGCGGGGACAAAACCCCGTAATGAAAGTTTTACCAACCGATTCTAAATGGCGGTTGTTTGCGGTTTTTACCTTTGTTAAATGAAATATGAACCCATTTGTTGTATTCGTTAATTAGCTGGTCATATTCGATATTTGTTTTAACGATAAAATCAATTATTTGAGCGGGTGTCATTCCTTTAACAATAAAATCTGCTGCTTTGCCTTCGAGGTGTTGGCTGTTGGGCTTGCTGTTTGCTAAAGCATTTACTTTTTTATTGCGGAATCCGCTTGTTATTATCATCGGTTTTTTGAGTTTATCTCTAATTGGTTGCAGACAGTAAAAAATTAAATTTAAAAGGTTATCAATTTGCGCAATTGTGGGGGTATTATCAATCCCCGCTTTAATGGCGTTATCGCTATGCACCAATTCTGTAATTGTAAAATTTAACTGCATTTTGTCTCCTTTTTAAGTACAAAGAGCTATCGAGGTTGTTCGGTAGCTCTTTTTTATTGCAAAAATAAAGGAAATTAAGTAAAGTCATCTATTCTTTTATGGGCGGATTTAACGGAATCCTCAACTCTAACCATTCTTTCAATCAAGTTATTGTGTTTATCTTGTTTTTTTTCTAACGCCGTCAATTTTTCTTCAAATTTTCCTAATTTAAAAGCGACATAAAGCCCTTGAATAATTACTGTTAAAAGTATTCCTGCTAATTCTAAACTCATCTATTTCCCCGCTTCAAGTACATCTATAACCGTTTTAACCAATCCTTTAATATATTCCTTTCCGTTAAAATTCGGTAAATCAACTTTTTCAAACTGTTCAAGGTATTGCATAAAAACATCTTTATTTAAAAAATCTTTTAATGGTTGATTTCCCCTTAAATTATTAAATTCCTGCGTTGCAAGAGCCAAATTAAAAGTTTTTGTTTTTCCGCCGAAGCATTTACAATTAACGTGTTCAAGGCTGATATTGTCCTTTGTTAATATTCCGCCGTATATCCCCTTTTGAACCGTTGGCAAATTACCTTTTAACCATTCTTTTTTTAAAACGTTCTTTTTAAAAGGAATAGAACATATCGGGTTAATTTTCACGATTTCCACCCCTTTTGAATTTTCTGAAAATTATCTACGCTATGAAACATTGCCCAACGTTTAAAATCGTTAAATCTGCCAAAATATTCACAAAGTGTTTCAAAAATTAAAGTCGATAAATACCGATTATAATTTATAACCCCTTTATGTTCGCATATATAATCATGCACGCAACTTGCTAATTTAAAACGGGGTTCTTTCTGCTGTCCGATAATTAGCCACGCAAAAGGCGGAACGTTTGCCCCGTTCCAACCATAACCTTTTGGTATTATAAAATGATAACTATGCCCTTCAAATTCTACGCTAACCATTAAATTTTGAGCCACGAAAAAAGGTTTATTTAAAGCTTCTTTAAGTTCCCCATTGGTTAATCCGACCAAACTTTTATCAACTAAAAGGCTTTCAGGATAAGGGTTATCAAAACGGATTATTAAATTTTTACGCCCGATTATTAAACAATCGTGATTTACGCTAAATTTATAATTTTCCAATTAAAAAACCTCTTTAACAATTAATTTATCGGCATAAAATCATTTTGCAACTGATAATAGCATTCTTGAATAAACGCTTGCGTTGCTTGTTTAATATGTTGATACGGCGTCCAATCCGTTATTTCTTCGCTGAAATCTTCGGGCTTATCGTATGTTATAACATTAACCGTTAGCCCTTTTGAAATTGAACTATCAATCGCAGGCAATAAATCAGAAAGAAAATCTTTTGTTGAGCCGTCTTGCATGGTTACATTTCTTCTGATATATCCAAACGTCGTATTAAAGAAATCCCTGTCGAATTGTTCTTCCCTTTGTTCTGCCGGGTCGGGTTGGGGTATTTCTTCTGCGTGTTCAATAATTTGTGTTTTTGTTTCCGTGTATGAAATTATATACCCTTTTGTCGGGTCTTTTTCCGCAGGGACAAATTCCTTATATCCGTCTGCGATAAGCAAATCAACATTAAGGTTATAATTTATTATTGACCCCTTATTTTTTGGGGGATATTGAATTTCATGTTCATTAATTAATTTTACATACATAATTTATATCCTTTCGTTAATAAGGTTTACAAGAAAGAGAAGCACCAGAGATAGAATTACTAAGGCTCAAGGTGAAGTTGAAGTGCAAGTACACATAGAACAGACCAGCACTGGCCCTATCAGCGGAGTAGCCACCAAATAAAGCACAACCAACGTCCGAGTAGTAAGAGTTCAGGTTGGAGTAGGCATAGTCACAATAATAAGTAATATTTGAACCGGCTGTTGGAGCTCCTGAAGATGGCCAGTACCACATAATACCATCTGAAGTATTAGGCATTCCTAAATTATATAAAGTAGCATCTCCATTACCACTTCTACTATAAGTTTTATAACCTGGATTATTACTTGTTGGATTATAACCAGTAGTTGTACTACCATCAGCTGTATAATTACACAACTTATAAAATATTTTTTTTTGATAACAAGTTAAACCATTTATCCATTTTTTGTTATTACCCCATAAGTTCTCCATACCAAAGAACTTAACAGCTGCGTTACTTGATGAAGTGTTATTAGTAGAATAAAACATGGGTTTATCTTTTAATGAACCTGTGGAAGTCATTTGTGTACCACCTACAACTCCTCCCCCACATTTACTTTGGCTATCTCTTGATTTAAACATTAAAATAAATAACATCTGTATCATTTGTAATGTTCCTAAATCAAGGAAATCCCAGCCATTTCCATTTGCTTGAGCGTAAGTTCTCATTGTAGTGCCGGCTGTATTTACTAATACAGTCTGCCCTGCTAAACTTCTTAATCTATTGCTTACATTTGATGGTTCAAACGCAGCTGTATAAATTTCATCAAGTAAAACACCATTATCGTTATAATGTGAATAACAATGATATTCTCCATCAACGTTTTCACTTGCAATATATACATATTGATAATTACCTGAGGTAGTAAACTTTAACCAAACTTGAGGCCAAGCTATCATACAATTTCCGCCGTAGCTTGTATTGGTTACATCACTTGCACTTCCATCTAGTTTCTTTGTAAAATCATTATGGTCTAATTCATAATCAACTGTACCATCATACTTTAACATTACAGGTCTAGGTTGAAAGAAAGCATTTTCCCAAGAACCATAGTCAAGTGTTCCCGTTGTAAAATTCATACTTGCAGGGGTATAATCAGCGTTATTACCAAAATACGTTACTGCCGTTGTCGGGTCAGAATTTATGGTGTCGATTATAAAGCAAAAAGGACCGTAGTCAGTTCCTGCTTTTTTCTTCCCCATCAACAACTTCTTGCTTTGAATTTCCACCTTATACGCTCGCTTTCTTTAATGCGCCAACCGCCCAACTTGATTTGGTGTTATCGTATTCGTAGATTATTGTATAGTAACCTGCTTCGCTCATATCAGGGGCAACGCCATCGAAATAATACGTTGTACTTAAATTAATCGTTTGAGCCGATGCCATATAAAGCTGGATTACGATTTGGTGAAATTTAGCTGTATCGGATATTGTTGGCAAAGTGAATGTTATAGCTCCGCTTGCATTTTCTATTTTATAAGCGGTGTTATCAGCAAGAGCCAAGGTTCCCGAGTTTGCAAGAGTTGTAACGGGTTTATTAATTAGTTCATACGGCGCAAGGGCTGATGAATTTATGAAGTTACTATCGTTTGTTAAATCTGATGTTTTTGTTGGAATATTTAACGTTACATCTCCGTTAACTGGAGTAACATTGTTTACGCTTGTAACTGTTCCAGTATTTTTTGTAAAACCCCAACCGCTTACTGTGCTTTCGGTTACGGCAGAAGGGATTGATAAAGTTACATTCCCGTTGACAGGTTCAACATTATTTACGCTTGTAACTGTACCAGCGTTGTTTGTGTAGCCTGCGGGGTTAGCTGAATTATAAGGAGTGTAGCCTAACGCGCCTATAACATCGCTTGAATTTATGCCCGAAATAAAGCCCGCATTGTTATTTAAAAGGCTGATATTGTCGCCTTGTTGTAAGGCAGTATCTGCTAAAGAGCCTTGAGCTGATGTTGCAAAATTTGAAGCGTTGTAAGTTACAATATCGCCATAGCCTCGAATTGTCGTATATGCGCTTTGCCCGTTTTGAGCGTTTTGGCGAATTGTACTTAAATCGTTAATTGTATCTTGTTTTGTTGCTAATCCATTTGTTAAATCGGTTTGGGTAGCATAATTTGATAAACCGGAATTATCAATAAAACCGCTATCATTAACTAAATCGCTTGTTTTTGTTGGGATTACGAGATTAATTGTTTTATTGCTTGTAGCGTTTGCGTTAAATGTATCAACATCAACCCCGTTATTTTGTATTGTTAAGGTGCCTGAGCCAATTGTGGTTGATGAGGGTAAGGCTCCAACATCTGTTGCGGTTAAAGTTATGTTATTTGATAAGGCTTTTCCGTTTACGGTTGTAGATTTATCAACAAATAAGTTATCTGATTCAGATTTAGTATAATAAGCGCCTTCTGCACCTATATAACTCCAAGATTTTACACCGCCCGATTCAACACATCTATAATAAGTCGCTGCGTTAGAGTGTGTGCTATCAACTAAAACTTTAATAATATCGTTAACAGGGACGGTTGAAATGTCATAGGCTTGTAATTCTGCGTAAGTTCCTACAATGTCAAAAACATCAGATGATGATACAATAGCGTCAATTTGGCTTTGTAAATTATTATCAGCATTTTGGCGATTTGTAGTTTCTGTACCTATTGCAGTATTCAAAGCCGATACTTCGGATGTTATACGACCGTCTAAAGTATTATAATTATTTGTTACGGTTGTTTGCAAGCTGTTTAAATTGCTTGTATTTGTTGCAATTTGCCCGATATTATCAGATGTTGCACCTGAATTAATCGCCGCTTGTTGTGCGGTTGTCGTTAAATCGTTAATCGTTGTAGTATCGGGTAGAGCGTTTATATCGCTTGCTTTTGTCGGAATTTCAAAATTAATTGTTTCATTATTTGGCTGGTTTAAATTAATATCGCCAACTGTTACATTATTTTTTTGAAAAGTTATTGTTGAATTATTGACGGTTGGCAAACTTGCAGATGTAATATAGCCAACATCATTATTTAATTTCGAAATATCATCATTCGGTTGTAATGCCGTATCTGCTTTTTGACCTTGTAAATTTGTAGCAAAAGATGAGGCATCGTAAGTTATAATGTCTCCATAAGTTTGTATAGTATTATATGCTGATTGACCGTTACCAGCGTTTGAGCGGATTTCGGATAAATCATTTATTGTATTTTGCTTGCCGTTTAGGGCGGTTTGTGTTGCGGTTGATATTGGTTTATCTAAATCCGAAGTGTTATCAACGTTGCCTAATCCGACTTGTGTTTTAGTAACTTCATGGGGATTAGTTTTATCAGCTATATGAGTATCAATTTTATTATCTAAAGTGTCAATATTGCCTTGTAAAGCATTATCGGCTTCAATCCTTGCGCTTTGTTCGTTACTTATTTTGCCGTTTAAATCGGTTTCAAGAGCGGATATATCATTTTCTAAAGCGGTTTGAGTTGAATCGATTTTACTATCTAAAGAGTTATAATTATCGCTTACGGTTTGAGCTAAGGAACTAGTGTCATCTTGAATATTCAGTATTTCATTCTCGATTTTATCTTCCAAAGCGGCAATATCAGCTTCAACGTTGCTGCCTAAAGCGGATAATTTTGTGTCGACAAAATCAACTAAGTCTTTTTGTTGCTCAATATCTCCGATAACTTCGCCCCAGCTTGCGCCTGTTAGTCTGATTGATAATTTAGCTTGTATTGGAGGTTGAAAGTCGCTTGACATTTTTATTCTCCTTTCGTGTACTCAACAACCTTAGGGCAGGTTCTAAACTCCAAATTTTGCCCTCTAAATGTGTAAAAATTTCCATTTGATAGAACTGCGCCTATGTATATAGTGTTAAGCCAGTCAAAATTAATTGTTTCGTCTGCACTATAACCGTCAATTATAGGAAATTGGGGATTTTCAAAAGTATGCGTTATCCCGGAGCATGTTGTTATAATTTTAGAAATACTTAATGCTGTTTGGTTTTTTTCTAAATCTATAAAAACAAAATTAGGGGTGTCATCTCCCCGAATAATACAAAAATTGCAAGTCATTTTATACCCTCTTTATTGAAACGTAGCCATTTGAACTAATTGCTATAAATTTGTTTTTGCCAAATGTCATGCCTGACCATGTACTGATATCTGACAAATATTCGTTTTGAGCAGCCGTTGTCCAACTTGAACCATTGTCAGATGTTGAAATATAACCGTTATCGCTAAGTGAAATATATTTATTATTTCCATAACTTATCGCCATCCAAGTTCCTGATGAGCCAATACTTAATTGGGTTTCGGGTGTCCAACTGTGTCCATCTGTTGAAAAATAGATATAGTTGTTGCTTGTTCTTATTATTGAAACAAATTTTGCACCGTCAAATGTGGTTGCACGCCAATTAAATTCAGTAAAAGCTTTTATTGTCCAGTTGACAAAATCTGAAGAGTAAGCATTAATGCCGTTAGTAGATACTATGGCACCCATTGTGTATGTGCCGTTACCATAGCTTAAAGCTCTCCAACCATAAGATGATAGAGCGGGGTTAGGTTGTGTCCAGTTTATTCCATCTAATGACGTTGAAGTATAACCGCTTGTACTTATAATGCAGAATTTTTCACCGTCAAAAGTTATTGCGTTGTAAGGTTCACTCCTTAAAATCGTGTTTTCGCCTTCTTCCCAGTTTAAACCGTTGTTTGAAACCGCATAACGGCTGTCAGCATTGCTGATGGCAACAAATAAGCCGTTACCAAAAGCCGCCCCTCTCCAATCACTGTTACTTAAAGCCCGAAAAGGCGGAATCCAATCAGTTTCTTTGTTTGAAGAAAACAATAACTTGCTTGAAAAAATCCTCATTTAGACACCTTTTCCTATAACGCCTACTACCCAGTTATTAGAGGTGCTATCATACTCATAAATGATGTTGTATTGCCCCGTTTCGCTAAATTGCGGCACTTCATAGTTGAAGTATTTATCAGCTCCTAAACTCGAAAATGAGATATAAGTGGTGTTTGTTAAATTTAATTGCACCAATATTTGATGAAAAATTGTATTATCCGTCACCGTAGGTAATGAAAAAGTTACTGCCCCCGTTGTTGTGATTGAATTAATTGAATTATCGGATAGTGTAATTGTCCCTGATGTTGGTAAAACCGTTACGGGTTGGCTTAATCGGGTTACATTTTCATTTATCGCATCAACTATACTTGTTTTATCGGTTGTATATAATTCGGCTAAATTCCCGATCTTCGGAACAAATAAACCGTTTTCATCATTTGATAAGCCGTTATTAGCATTTGAACTAACTAAACTGCCCGATAAATCATTTTTTTGTATCAGATTAACGATATTATTAACGGAATCTGTTAAAGCTAAAATTGAAGCTGTGTTTGATAAAGTTGAAACGGTTTGCAAGTTATCAACCTGCACCCCAGATTGAGATTGTGTCATTTTGTTTTCCTTTAAAAATAAATTCAAAAAGAGAGAGCTAAAATAAGCCCTCTCTTGAAGCTATCGCTGCCTAATTTATGTTGAAGCAGGTGTTAAAACAGAGAACGGATAACGAGTTGCAGCGGTTTGGTTTGCTCTTGTTACAGGATTTGCAACTTGAACACCTAAACGCATTTTAAATCTCATTGCAGCCATATCTTGCTGAGCAAGAGCGTAAACCACTTCTTTTGTTGTCGGGTCGATAATTGTAGCTTCTGTTAGAAGTCTGTATTCAATATCTTCCCTGAATGCATAAACGGCTTTTGACCAATCGCCCGCAATCATTAAGTTATTAGCGGTGTTAAAGTTTCCGTTTCTATCGAAGTAAATCGGAACATTAACTAATCTGTCAGGTTCAGCTTCGGTTAAATGACCTAAGAATATCGGTTGTTTTACAGAGTCTCTTAAATCTCTTAAGCGAGCTTTCATGGTGTTAGCAGCATAAAAACCGTTAACATCATAGCCGTCTTCTTCAACAAGATTCATTAAACCGCCAAGACCGATAATGTCAGAAGCTAAATCTCCGTTTTGAACCGAACCAACTTGAAGCGTATTTCCTGCGGCGGTTGCACCCGGTACAATTGCAGTCGCCCATGAAGTTGGAGTGCCTACACCAAAAATTGCCGCCTGGTCAATTACAACACCGAAAGCCGCTCTTACTTGTGGTACAATTTCAGCCCATAAGTCATAATCAGCATCAGCTATTACGTTCTCTGGAACCGGAATAATACATGCGATTTCTTCAGCTGTTAAAGTCAAAGAACCCCATTCCATTTGTGTAGTTTGTTTTACACCAATATCATCGTCGCCTGTATTTCCTGAATTTTGGTTTACAAAATATGCCATAGGTAAAGAATTTAAAACAGGTCTTTTATCTTCTTTTCTTGACATATTCGGTAAACGTCTTGCTAGTCTTAAAAATGCCGATTCTTGAGGCAATTCTTGTATAATTTCACGAGAATATTCCACGGGAATTAAACCGCCCGCAGCGGTTCTGTTAATGATAGCCATAAATCTTAAAGCCCTTTCTTTTTTTGTATCGTTTGTTGTATCGTTGTTAGCTATTTTGAAGCGATAAACCCGCTCTTAAAAATGCGTTTTTATCGCCGTTTGGAATTGTATTTTTGTTATCAGTCGGTTTCGGGGGATTGCCGATTTTTTTTATTTCATCCGCTTTGAATTTTTCTAAGGCTTCATTTGCCGCTTTTTCGGCTGCTTTTTTTAAAATTTCAGCGAATTTAGCCGCTTGTAAGGAAGGGTCTTTTTCATCCGCCACCGCCATAAATTCATCCACGTTCAAACCGACTTCTTTAAGTGATTGCCGATAGGCTTCTTTGCGTTCATAAAGAGCAGTCTTGTTTTTATAAATCTCAAGCTGTTCTTTTTCGCTTTTTGTTTGAAGGTCAGCAAGTTCTTTTTCGCTCATCATTTGAGCAATTTTTTTGTCTTTTCCGGAACTTTCTTTTTTTAAGGTTTCAACTAAAGCCGTTAAATCGTCAATCCTTTTGTTGATGTCTGCGTTTTGGTCTTTTCCATTGTTGCCGCCATCTTGATTGTTTTCTTTGCCGTTTGTGTTTAAATCTGCCGTATTATTTTTGCCGTCAGAATTTAAAGCGCCACCGTCATTTTGTAGTGTCATAAAATTTCTCCTTTTATTGTCTTAACGGGGTTAAACCCCATATAAAGCGTATTGAGTAAATAAATCGGGGTCATAAGGTGCTGATATATCAACCCCTCTGCCACGAGCAAAAAATATTAATTCTCTTACGTTTGAATATTCGTTTTTGCGTTTTTCGTCTGCCCCGTGAAAACGCATTCCGTATAATTCAATTTTTTTATATCCTCTTAAAATTGCATAGGCTATTAAATAACTTGCAGTATTATTAAAATAATTGCCGCCCAATAACTCTACACACTCGCTAAAAGGAAAATTATTACGGGTTAATGTTGCTTTGGTGTTAATGCCTTTTGAATGAATATCCGCCCACAAATCAACTCTTTTTATTCTTCTTTCATCATCATGTATATTAAACGCCCATATATCATATTCCGGGTTATCAAATGGAGCTTTGAATTTTGTCGGCAATTTGCCTAATATCGCTAATTTAGTTTTTTGCACCATATACAGCCGTTGATTTAATTCTTTGCTCTGCTTGTGTTTTATACTGGTTTTTTATTTCGTTATCGTTTAAAAAAACAAAATAAGAGCTTTCACGGTCATTAATTGACCATCTTGCAGGGGCAGAGCCTAAATGGTAATATTTGCCATCGGGGTATATAAACCGCCCTTTAGAATCGGATATAAAACCGTTCATTGCTCTTGATTGAGGTCTTGTTCGCCATTTTCCGTTTGGGAGTTTATCTAAAACCGCCTTTAATTTCAATCTGCAATTATCAAATTCTTTATTTAAATCCTTTAATTGCTCGTATTTAGCAATAGCATTCATTCGGGCAAGTTCAGTGTTAACAATTCTGTATGTTTCATAAATTGAGCCGTTACGGTGTGTGAATTTGCCCGATTCAATTAATGCCTTAGCTTTTTTTGTTAAAACCCCTCTTTTATCCCGAAAACCCATAACAATATCGACTTTTTTTTTAATGTCAACCAGTGCAAGCCCTTCATTTCTTCCATCGGATATAATTTTTGTTATGGCATCTGCTGCTTTTTTACTTCTAACCGATACGGATTTTTTTGTAAAAACCGCATTTGTATATTTAAAAGCGGGGGTTTTCGGTAATGTTTTATATAATTTCGGTTTTCTTAAATTGAGGTCAAGCAGTTTTTCAACAACTTCAACATTTTTAACTTTTGCTTCATTCAGTCCATCGATTATAAGTTGTTTAAGATTGCCATAAATTTTACCGTATTCAACCGTAATATATTTGTTCATTGCTTCAATTTCAGCTTTTTCAAGGTTATCAAATATATGCTGTCTTATAATCTGATACCCTGCAACGCATTTAGCGTTTGCGTCAGCTATCATATCAAGCTCTGATTGTTTTTCTTTTTTTATATCGTTTTCAGATGGTTCTAACATAATTATTCAATTACGGGTAAACTATCATAATTTTCTTCATTTGCTCTAGTAGCAAGTTCTTCCGCTGTTTGTTCATCATATCCGGAGCGCTTTAAAATTTCAGCATTCGGCAATAATCCGCCTGCTGTTCTTAAATCTTTTAAGTACGTCATTACGTCTTTTGGAATGGTTCTTATCATTTCATAATCTATATCATACGTTGAATAATCAGGAACGCTGTTTAAATCTAAGCCTGTCCAGTAGGATTTTAAAACTCTATCTAAATATTCAAAAGATTTCATCCAGCATTGCTCTGTGAATCGACAATTATCTTCCATATTTGCATATAGTTGTTGTATCTGAAATACGGTAGCTTGCGTTAAATTTGCCAGTGCCTCTGGGTCAATAGAAGCTGCTACAATCCAAATAGATTGCCAAGTTTTATCCGTTATAAATTTTACAAATTCGGGATTAACGTCTTTTGTAACGAATCTAACTTCGGAGCTTTCGCCCTGTCCTATAATCGCCCCTGTTTTTTGCATGCGTTGTGAGGTTTCTTCATCAATTAACCCCATATTTTTAAGGAATAAATAAGCCTGTCTAAATGTTGCCCATTCCGTTATATTATCTGACATTAAGCGGTCGTAAGCATCCATTAAGCTAACTGCATCTTGTGCGTTTCCACGGGCAAGTTTATTATTTTTCCATTCAATTAAAGGGATTTCGGTGAAGCCATGGCGGTATGGTTCAAATTCGCTTAAAATTCTTCCTGAATTTGAAACATCATACTCTTTAACAAATAACTTATCGTATTCAAAAACCTTTATTCGGTTATTCTTTTTTCTTTCATATATATAGCCTTTTTCGGGTTCTCCGTTATCGTCATATTCAACTTTAGCGTGCCAGCTTTCAACTTCTCTTATTCTAACAGGGTAATTTATTTTATTTTCGGTTATTGTTTCTTCTTTTGGTTTATCGATATAATTTAACGTGTAGGTATTCCCCCATCCGCCGCAAGATGACATTAATTCAGTGTATAAAGTATCAATATTATTAATCCTATCAAATTCTTTATATTTTTCTTTCACGGAATCCTTTATGCTATCAGCGTATTTTCTTTGAATGTTTCCTGCCAAATACCCCGCTTTTTTGTGCATAATAACGGAAAAATTATTAAATGTTGCTTTGATGTTCGGGTCTGATAAGCTAACAGCTTGACGTGCTAAAATAGGAATCCCATCCGCTTCTTCGGGGTTATTCCAGTAAAAAGTCCTGGCAGGTTTATTTTCCGCTCTTAGGTGCAAATTATATTTAATTCTATCAACGTAATTTAATTCTTCATCTTTAAAGTCAAGCATTTTATTTTCCTGTATTGTTAATAATCTCTAGCGGTGATAGTTGCGGTTCCGTCTTCGTTGTATTGAATATCAGTAACAACGCAATCATAAATTGTATCTTGCCCAATGGTGAATAAATCCCCGTCATAGTGCCAAAAGTCCTTAATTCCTTTAATTTCTCCCGCACCTTTAATAATGCCGTCATAAGGTATAGCGTTAATCATAACTTTATATGTATATCCGCTATTAACAACGTCATAAATATTAATTACGGGCTTTTCGTTTTCGTAATCAAGAGAGCGAATAATAATTTTTGCGTTATTCGGGATTTCAATATCCGAATAAAGCTCAAAACCTGTTAAATTGCCATTTTCAACAATAGGATTTTTAATTAATCCGGTTTGTTCGTTTTGCATGTTTGCTGTATTAGAGATATAAACTCTATCTAATAACATCATGTTTATTGCTTCAAGATTGACCGTAAATTCAAAGTTGTTTCTTTTTGTTTGAATCGTTGTTAATTCAAAATCAACTATGTTTTTAACGCTTTGACGGTCTGAAACATAACGATATTCTTTTTTAACAAGCTCATAATCTGAATCGGATTTGCCTTGTTCGGGTTGTTCGTTTGTTTGCCCGTTGTACCAGTATAGGGTTAATTCATCTTCTGTCCAGTCGTCATTTTCAACAAAACTTGCTCTTATAGCTTCGGTTTGCCGTCCGACATTCGGTGTCCATTTAAAATCCCATGAGTTATGCTGATTAAATAAGCCTATCGGTGTTTTATTCGGTTTATCAATAACAAATGTGTGTTTGCCGTTATATAATGGAATCATAGCCGCTTGGGAATTTGATAAAATTTCATTTATAATATCGCCAATTTTAACGGCTTCAGCTATACACCCGTCCGCCTTATATCCCGATTGTTCGCACCATTCATAGTATTCTACTAAAGAATCGTTATCGATATGTTCTAAGCTTTCAGCTCTGGGGTTTACGCTTGAATCCGTTAATAAATAACGAACAATAGCGGCAGGGTTTGAGGTGTAGTCTGTTGTATTCCAGTCTGTACCGTTCCATACGGGAATTTTTGCACTTGCAATATAATTGAATTTTTGAAGTGTACCCGATAAACCTTTGTAAGCGGTTGCAATAAATTTTATTTGATTAACAGACGGCAAAATTGAATTATCAATTACATCACCATCAACTCTAAATTGTATTTCAGAACAATTTGGGTATCCAACCATGTAGTTACTTTTTTCCGAGTAATCGGCACTTTGAACTTTAACCGTATATTTTCCTTTTGGAACAGTAAAGCCGATAGGGCGGAAAAATAACTGGTCCGCTAATGATAATCTTGCAGGGCTGTGCATTGTAACGGTCGAGCCGCTCACGGTTGTAGTTGATGATGATAAAGGATTTTTAACATTATCAACATCACGAATATAAATACTATCAGCGTTTGATATATCTTGCCATTCTCCATTTTCAAGCTTGTATTTAATATCAACTTTTGCCGTTCTTGATTGCCTGTTGCCCGTTGACTGACTGATTGTATAAAGTCCGCTTGGAAAAGCAATTATAACATCGACTTCGGTTGTGTTTTCAGGAGATGTACTTAAAACTTCCGAAACTGTACCTGAATAATAATTAACCGATTGATTTAAAGTAGTTGTTTTTGTGAAGCTTCCCGCCGTTATCGTTTCCGTTGTTAATAGTGCTTCAAGGCGGTTTGTGGTTTCTTTTGAGTTGTTTCTTGTGTAAGCTGTCGGTGCAATCTGTACGCTTGTTAATTCGGTAATTGTATTTGAAAAAGTTAAATTGCCGTTATAAGAATACGTGCTTGCACTTCCTGTTACGTTTGAACTCGTAACCGTAATATTTTGGGTTGATGTAACTGCGCTTGAACCGTTAAGAGCGTTTAAAACGACTTTAAATGTTTTATTTGAAAAATTGCTAATATCAACGTTTGTAAATTTTATTTGAAATTGAACATTTACGCTTGTTGCCGATACCGTTTGATTATAATAATAAGTTGATGATTGGTTTACTTCTTCTTTTTTGTTGTAACTTAGTTCTTCATCAATAGAATTTGCTCTGACATTTTCAAAACCAATAAAATTATTGCTTGCTGATTCCGTTTGAATATCCAAATAGTCTATTGAATATTCGTTTATCGAAGTTTCACCCAGTTTGAAATCACTATAAGCGACATTATTATAATTTGGTATAAAATATTGATGATATTTGTTTGTGCTTCCCCCGTCATTAACAAGTCTAAACGGAGTTTGAGCATAAGAGGGGGTTTGTTGAGTTGTACCAAAAACAACGGGAATTATATCGTTTGATATTTCATTGTTTGCCCCTTTAAGTTCCGGCTGTGTGGTTGAAGAATATTCTTTATTTCTGGTAGTGGTTGCTGCTGTTCCTCTTGCACCCGCTAAGGCTCTTGAACCTACTACACCAACCGCCGCAAGTCCTACTATACCCGCAATTAACCCTGCATGAAGTGTTACTGCTGCAGGCAGAGCCGCTGCAATAGTCCAAAAAGCTAAACTGAAAAGAGCTGTTACAACTCCTTTCGGTTTTTCAATAATTTCAACTATATCCCCGTTTTTAAAGCGGTTATACCATTTTAAAGGTTTTCCGTTTAGATATATTTCTTTTTGATTTTTAAATTCGTTTAGATGAAAAAACGCAAAATGCCCGTCCCATTTTTTCTCGGACAATTTGCTATTTGTCATACATCTTTTTATTATTCTAATCATTTAAACGTCTAAAACCTTATATATTATTGAATTTTTGGGAATTTTTGAAACGGCAACACCGTTTAAAGTCTTATGTATAAATTCTTTTTTGTTCAAACAATACCCCGCATGGTGTGTTGTTCCGTTATGATAGTAAATAATACAACCCTTTTCGGGTGTTTTTAGTATTTTATACGGGATATTTGAAATTAATGCGGTCGCAATATCTTTTTTATCAATTAAAATAGGGTGTTCAGGCAAAATAAAATTATGCTCATCTTTAAAAATTTCCTGAACAAACGTCCAACAATCGTTTTTGCCGTCTATGTATTTGGTGTTTTTAAAATATTTTAAAAAATCCATAATTTTGAATCCCCCCAAATGGGGGGTTAGTGGTAACTTATTATAAGGAGTAAAAAAATTAAAGGTATAAATTAGGAAACAGTTGCTTATTATATCTTATTGAACCGCAATTAACGTTAAAGCTATGTCTAAGATTGATATTTGCGGATATTGCCTCATTTGTTATTTGAGGTTCAAATATTTCAAATAACCCTTTATCGTATTTTTCAGCCGTTTCAAGTTCACGATTAACTAAATATAATTGCATAGTTATATTTTCATTCGTGTTAATCGTTTCTTTAATTAAATTCCCTGCAACATTTTGAACATTGGATAAAATTATTTGTGTTCCCTGTTGCTCTGTTTGAGATGGCATAGTAAGGTCAAAAGGATAGGGTTCATAAGTTATGCCGTCCAGTTCAAGGCTTTTAGTGTCATTTATTAAATAATATGTTTGATTCCATACACTATGAGATAATTCAATTAAAAAATTAACATTACGCCCTAAATAACGACTGTAACTGTTTTTATCAAGTTCAAAAAATCTTTGTGCCATTTTAAAATTATGCCCTTAGTCCGTAATTTACGATTAAAACGTCATTATCGTTTACAATTAACGGTATATTGTTTTGAACGGTTAAATATCTGTTTTGATTTATTATAAGCGGTTCAAAAGCAAGATTAACGGATAATGTGTATCTGTTTGAATTTGGCTGAAACTCCGGAACATCTCCGATTAATCGGGCAACCCTATTTTGTTTATATCTGCAATCGAAAAATAAAAAAGGTAATGTCCCCTGCCTTAAATCGTACTTATACCACGAATAAAAAAACGGGTATTGTTCACGGGTTAGGCTGAATGTTGCAGTAACAAGGTCATATATATCGCTGAATGTTTGACGGCGGAAAGGAGCACCCGCATCGGGCTCAATTTCAACATATCCTTTTTGGGGTTTATTTGAAAAGCCGCTTAATAATGGTTTTCCCCATTTCCACTCTAACATGCCTGGACCCCTTTTCTATCTTCACGAGCATAAGCTGATTTAAAACCGCTTGATGTCTTTTCGGATTGTAGAGCGTAATTTACACGCTTAATAAATACATCAAGGCTTCCATCATCTCTTTTTTGAGTTTCGACATTTGCACCGGAGTAATTATAAATATTGACAATAGCTCCGGTGTTAGATGCTTCAACCCCTAATTTTCCGTTTTTTCGAGTTAAAGGCATTATAGCTTCCGCCCCTGCTTCACCCATAAGCCCCGCCCCGTTTTTCATCGGGAATACGGTAGGTTTATTTACAACTCCGCCACGGGCAAAAGGAATAACGTTTCTGTTTCTAAATGCCGCACCATTTTTAAAACCGAATGCCTTACCAATTCCGCCTAAAATAGTTCCGAATATTCCACCGCCCCCGATACTGCCCGTTATTGAGTTTAATATCGGATTTATAACGGACATTTCTAAGACTTTATCAAGAACTTTTTGAAGTGCGGTAACGCCAATATTTGAAAAGCTTTCAAAGGCATTGCCCCCGTTTCTTACTGCGTTAATTATTCCGCTTGAAAGAGAGCTTGAAATACTTTTTGCCATGTTTTGGGTGTCAAGGCCTGTTTGTTTCAAGCTGTCATCTATTTCTTGAAGTTTTATTTTTGTTTCATCAAGTGCGGTTTTATTTATGTTCCACTCGTCAGTATTTATTTTATTTTCGGCTGCTAAATCTCTTAATGTTTGAGTTAAAGAAGTTACCCTATCTTGTAATTGTTGATATGCCCCTTTTTGCTCTTCAATTTTAAATATTGAATCAATATCAGCCAGTTTTTGATTAGCTTGTCTGTATTGTTCAAAAGCCTTTTGAACTTGTTGGCTTGAAGTGCCGTATTGTAAAGCCGCATTTTGAACGGCTCTGCGGGCATTATTAACGGCTTCCGTTGCTAAGTCGTAAGCATCCTTTATTTGTGTTGCTTGTGAGGTTGCTCCGCCGCTTGATGAAGTTTTGGATGTGCTTATATTTGAATTAAAATCGCCAAACTCATCTTTTATTTTATATCCTTTTTGGTTTTTATTTAACTTTTCTTCTTCTTTTTGGGCTTCTTTTAGTAGAATAATTCTGCCTAAAATTTGTTTTTGTTCGGCTTCGAGTTTTCTTCTTTCTTTATCTTTGTTTTCTTTGCCCCAAAGCATATTTTGCCCGAAATCGTAAGTTTTACTTATTTTTTTTGTGTTTTCTGCATATCTTTGTTTTAATTCTGAAATTTCAGATAAATTATTAATATTTGTTTTTAATATTCTAACTTGGTTTATCCACGCTGTAAGGGCTTTAACACCTGCTAACAAATATTCTTGGGTTTGTTTTACGGCTGGGTCTAATGCCTGTCCAAAACTTTCCGCTAAATCACCCATGGCATTTTTTAACTGTGTGGAAGCATTCGCCATTTGTCGTGCTTGCCCCTCGTAACGGTTGCCTAATTGAGTGGCAATAGCGGTCATTTTTTCGCTATCGGACATGTTTTTATTTAGTTCAATTCCGTATCTGCCTAAAGCATTAGTGCTTGAACCTATGGATTTTCCAACCAAACTGAATGCTTGTTCTAAATCCATTCCCGTAGCTGCTGCAAAATCTACAACCGCCTTTGTAAGTTGCTCCGTTATTTTTGTTTGCCCGATATATGCTTGCCCCAATGATTGAGCTTTGATTATCGCTTCATCACCGTAATTAGAATAGCTTTGAATTTGGCTTGCCAGCTCTTGAATGGATTTAGAATATTGCTGCGAATAAACCCCTGCATTTGCTAAAGTCGTATTTAACGATAAAACCGCTCTTTCTTGCTCTCTAAATGCTTCGGTTGCCTGCATTGCAAAATTATATACGGCTTGAATACCTCTTAAACCTAAATATGCACCGACTAAGCCTTTTAATTTTGAGGTTAAAGCACTTACGGGGCTTGATTGTTTTTCAAAACCGCCAACCGCTTTATTAACGACACTATTTGCTTCATCAAGTGCCTGTTTATAATTTTTTGTCTGGAGGGCTAATTTTTTAAACCCCTCGGTGTTTTGGTTTCCGCCGAGTGCAAGCTCTCTTAAAACTTCAATATTATTTCTAACCGCTTTTTCGTAACCACCGTAAACAGTAGAAGATTTTTGAATAGTATCGGCATTCTTTTTAAAAGCAGTACCGACGTCATTTAATTGCTTTGCGGCTGCCTCTGCGTTTGTATCTATAATTATTCTTACTTTTCCATCGGTATCAGCCAATTAAATAATTCCTTTTTTCAATTTCTTCTAAGTCTACTAAATATTTAAGCCCTAAAGCTAAATTATACGGTATTTTTTCAATGTTTAAACTAATTAACCCCGATTTATGCCATGAAAACATAGATAATATTAAATAAAATTCTTCATCTAAATTTGAATATAAATTTTTATATGTATCTATTGCAATCGGGTTTTTAACATTCCCCGCCCACGTTAATTTATTTGCTAAATGCGGAGGGTAATTTAATTCATTCTTAGACCATAAAGCATAAGCAATTTTTACTTTTTTTCGGTTGTTTTTGCCTCTTGAATTAAATCTGTCAGTTTTAAGGCGATTTCATTTCTTATTTGATTATGAATTATAGCTATTTCAGGGCTTGCCCCCGCTTTTATAAATTCTTCATAGGTATTATAGTTAATAGCCTTACCATTCCCGTCTTCAAGCTCTATTTTATTTTCAAAACCTAAAAAGCAATTATATATAGCCTCATCTATTGCATTTCCGCCCCAGATAAAATTTAAAACATCCGCACTATTCGGGGTTCTAAATATAAATTTTGGAGGATTTTTTTCATTTTTAAATTGTTCAGGAATGATTTCAATATTTTCGTTGTTTTTTGCTATTGTTAATTTCATTTTATTTTCCTTTATTTTTTAGGAGCGGGGGCAAAAGCCCCCTATGCAGATATGACAAGTTAATTAAACTGCAAATAATGCTTTATCAGCTTCAAGTAAAGCGGGTTTAATACCGTTATCCTGTGCAATTCTAAAGCCTGATGTATATGTTTGAGCTTCGTTAATTGTGGCTTCAATGTTATAACTGTTAATTGTAATCGGAGCTATAAATAAAGCACGATTTGCGTCTGAATTATCAATTTTATTTAATTCAATTACAAGTAAAATTGTATCGTCATTTTGAGCGGTTGTAGTAATTGCTCCGGTTGCATCCTGTACTTGAACCGTTACGAATTTAGCGATAAAAGGTTCTGATAGATTTAATGTCGTTATACCTTCGATTGTTCCCGTTGCATCGGTGAACCCTGCCG
>JAZNSA010000033.1:0-15940 GCA_045590935.1 Clostridia bacterium
CTGTTTACTCTCCATTTAACATTGCCGCTTGCCGCATCAATAACTGTTATTGCGTAATTTGAAAAAACAATTTCATTTGTGCCGTCGCCTTCCAAATCAACTACAACAGGGGAACTGTAGTAGCTTTCTTCTGTCCAAAGCTCATATGTTCCTCCGTTTGTATATTTAAGGGTTGGCTGCATAGCATACGTTTCAGTAAAAAGTATAGAAAAAATCACACCAAATGTAAAAACAATCTTTTTAAACACAATCAACACTTCCCCTCTATTCAACCACTACTCCAGTACTCCTGCCGCTTACAAAATACAACTCGCCTTCACTTGACGTTTTTAAAACAATAAATTCATAAGCCTTAGTCATATCAATTCCGCCAACAAAAAGCTCAGAAACATATCCCGCACTACCGCCGTAATATTCTATATGTCCTTTTGTAAAATAGCCAACTCCGCCTTTTCCGATTTGTTGCAGAGTGCCGCTATTCTTCTCACGCATAAACACCCTTAGTCCGTAATGCTCCGCTTCGTTTTGCAAGCTTATAACATAGTGGTCGCCGTTTTTATAAGCCTCTATAGCTCCCAAATTTTCTTCAACATCGGGGAAGAAATCTGCAATTGTTTTCTCCTTCAAAACCCCAACTTTCTCAGCAAGCTTAGCATCAACTGCCAACTCATCGCAAAGCTTTCTTATAAGAGGTCTTGCCGAATTTTTTATATTTTGTCCGAGTGCCTGGTAGCACATTTTTATCATTTCTCTTCTTGAAAGAAAATCAACTCCGTCAGCAATGTCAATAAAAATGCCATTGCTCTCTGCAAATTCAGTTGCGCTTGCGTAATTGAAATCACCTTTAGAATCATCATACCCCAAAACACGCAAGAGCATTGTTGCAAACTGCCCTGTCGTTGCAATATCGTTGCCGCCAAAATACGTTTCCGTCATTCCGTTGACTAAGTAATTTTCATAAAGCCACCCAACGTAATCCGATGCCCAAGCAGGCACATCCGTAAACGGATGAGGATTAGCCTGATAATGAGCTTTTTCCTCTTTTCCAAGCATACGAACAATCGTCGTACACACCTCTGCCCTTGTAGCCTGTCTTTCAAGCTCAAGATTTTCAATACTAAAAGCATCTCCCGTTCCTTTTAAAAGCCCTAAGTCATACAAAGCCTTTGCCTGCATTTCAATATCCGTTGCTCCAACAGAAATCAGATTAAAGCTAATAACCAATAACAATGCGATACATATAATTTTTTTCACGTCATATCCTCCGCTCTAATTGTTGTTCATATTCCAAAGTCTTATTACCTGCTCAGCGCACTCTGCCATATTTTTACTTGCAATCTCAATATCCATAGCCTCATCAAGCGCGCAAGCCCCACGAACTATAGGAAACAAAGCGTCTGTCCTGTATTCATTTAAAACCCTTGCATCCTCAGTTGCACATCCGCAAAACGCAATAACAGGCTTGTTATATTTTTTTGCAATCTTAGAAACGCCTATAGGCGCTTTTCCCATTGCAGTCTGGCTATCCATTTTTCCTTCGCCCGTTATAACTAAATCGCCATTCTTGATATGGTCTCCAATTCCATTTTTCTCTAAAATCAAATTCAATTTCGTCTGCTCCAAGTGCTATTGCACTTCCAAACGCAGGCATAGAATTTTCAGGCAGAATAACGCTATATCCCCTATGTGCGCACGCTCTCGGATAAGGCATAACATCATTTGGCAAGCATATCGCACTTCCCGCAAGGCGATAATTCCAAGGTCTTCTGCCCTCTTTTATGTATTCATAATGTGCCTTCATTTTTCCTTAAAGCCCGCCGCCTTATAATACTTATCTTTCGGATTAATTTCATACTCTTTTATTCCAATTTCATTTTTCAATATTCATCAGCGTAGCGACTTCATTATTCATTAAATTCATCTGTTAAGATGAACTCATTATATAATCAGTGAATGATATAGATGCCAACTGTCCTAGTGAAGTTTTGAACTAATGTTCAAAGTGAAGTTAAGTTTGCCACTTCGCCGCAAGGCAATTCATTGTGATACAATTGATTCCTTGAATCAATTATATCACAAGTCCATAAGTTAATCAAGGGATTTAATCCAAAAAAGAGTCCAACCTCAAAAACGAAGTTGAACTCTTAAAATAATCTAAATTATGCAAGCTCTGCAAAATATTTGATTGTTCTAACCATCTGACTTGTGTATGAATTTTCGTTATCATACCAAGAAACAACCTGTACCTGATATGTGTCATCATCAATCTTAGCAACCATTGTCTGAGTAGCATCAAACAATGAACCATAGCTGATTCCGATAATATCAGAAGATACTAATGGCTCCTCTGTATAGCCATAAGACTCTGTAGCAGCAGCCTTCATTGCAGCATTGATGCCCTCTTTTGTAATATCCTTACCCTTTACAACAGCAACAAGAATTGTTGTTGAACCTGTAGGAGTTGGAACACGCTGAGCAGAACCGATTAGCTTACCGTTAAGCTCAGGAATAACAAGACCAATAGCTTTTGCAGCACCTGTTGAGTTAGGAACGATGTTTGCAGCAGCAGCTCTTGCTCTTCTTAAATCACCTTTTCTGTGAGGACCATCCAAAACCATCTGGTCGCCTGTATAAGCGTGAACAGTTGTCATAATACCTGACTGAATTTCAGCATAATCGTTAAGAGCCTTAGCCATAGGAGCCAAGCAGTTTGTTGTACAAGAAGCAGCTGAAATAACTGTATCCTCAGGCTTTAAAATATTGTGGTTAACATTGAATACAATAGTTGGAAGGTCGTTACCTGCAGGAGCAGAAATAACAACTTTCTTAGCGCCTGCTGCGATATGAGCAGAAGCCTTTTCTTTAGATGTGAAGAAGCCTGTACACTCCAAAACAACATCTACGCCGATTTCTCCCCAAGGAAGCTCAGCAGGATTAGCATTAGCATAAATTTTAATTGTTTTACCGTCAACCGTGATAAAATCCTCACCGGCTGTAACAGTATGACCGTCATATCTTCCCTGTGCTGTATCATACTTTAAAAGATGAGCAAGCATTTCAGGCTTTGTTAAATCGTTGATAGCAACAACCTCATAACCCTCTGCACCGAACATCTGTCTGAAAGCAAGACGACCGATACGACCAAATCCATTAATAGCAACTTTTACTGACATAATTATTTTCCTCCTAAAATTATTATTGCTTTGTTGCTCTTTGGCAACAAAAATCACACCAAGTGAATTCACTTTATATTTTACAACATTTTTTAAAATATTACAAGTCTTTTTTTGTTAAAAATTTAATAATCTTCAAATTTTTTACTTATTCAAAATAAACTTTTAAAATTTTTGGTTGATTTTCCGCAAGTACAGTACCATTTCTATCTTCTGTTTTTGCACTTTTAACAATTTCGTCAACAACCGAAATTCCTTCTGTAACTTTGCCGAAAGCAGCATATTCCCCGTCAAGGTGAGGTGATGTCTGATGCATAATAAAAAACTGACTGCTTGCAGAGTTTTTCATCATACTTCTTGCCATTGATATAACTCCTCTTTCGTGCTTAATCGGATTGTTTACTCCGTTAGACGAAAACTCTCCTTTAATCTTCTCTTCCGAGCCTCCCATACCTGTTCCTGTAGGGTCTCCTCCCTGAATCATAAATCCGTCGATAATTCTGTGAAAAGTTAGCCCGTCATAAAAGCCATTTCCAACAAGACGCTTGAAATTTGCAACCGTAATAGGCGCCTCATTTGGATAAAGCTCAATTTTAATAACTCCCTTTTCTGTTTCCATAACAACTGAATTTGTAGTATTAATTGCCATTTTAATTTCTCCTCTTCTTATTTTATATAATAAATTAATATTTATTCATTTTCAATACTTTCTATTTGCCTTTCAATTTCTTCTCTTGTAACCGTTGTTAAAAATGACGGCTCAAACGAAAGCGCTTTCTTAAAGTTCTCAACTGCTTCGTCTTTGTTGCCCAGCGCTTTTTGCACCAATCCCGCATGGTAAAATGTTTCGATTCCGTTTGCAGAAAGAGAAAGCGCCTCTTTTGAATATTTTTCCGCCGTTTTATAATCTCCCTTGTCGTAATATAACTGCACAAGATTGTCAATAATAACCTTGTCCTTATTATTATAATCATACGCCTGAAGATTAAATTCTTCCGCATCGGAAGACTTTGCCAGGATTTTATAATATCCAAGCGCTCCGTAAACATTGGAATTAATACTGTGGTCAAAAACATACTGCATAACTTTCGTCGCCTTATCGTAGCTTCCTTGCCTATAATATATCATAGAAAGAATTTCTTTTCCCTGACAAATTTCATTTTCTGTAATATTAGGTCGAAGCAGACCATATTTTATAGCCGTTTTTGCCTCATCAATACGCCCCTCACGCAAAAGAAGATACGCATAATTATATGTGTTCTTCATCTTTCCCGCCGATGACATATGCGCCTTATTTAAAAGCCTGAACGCCTTTTCCTTATTTTTTTTATTATATTGCCCAATTCCCATAACAGTCATTAAGTCCGCTCTGTTTATAATAATTAAAATAATAATTCCTATGCCAACAAGCACAAGGCTGAAAAGCGGATTATACATCATAGCAAGGATAACTGCGCCAATGTAAATCAAATAGCATAACGACTTCTTATCTATCTTTCTCTTGTTACTTTTTTTCTTTATCAGATTACCCAATTCACACACCCCCATAATATTAAAGCACAAATTTCACAATTTGTCTAGTACCTATATAAATTTTTACAAAAAATTTCATAGATTTTTAATTTTTTAAATATTCATTCGTTTTTTACAAATATTTCTTGACAAGCTATTTCGGCTATGGTATACTCTCTGTCGGTTAGTTTAATTAAAAAATTACATTTTGGAGGTTGTTTTATGGCTGAATTATTAGAAATAGGTATGATCGTGAGCTTTGGTATATCATGGCCAATGAACGTTTTAAAATCGTGCAAGGCGAGAACAACCAAGGGCAAGAGTCTTGCGTTTTTGATTTTGATTCTTATTGGATACATAATGGGAATAACAAGCAAGCTTCTTCTTCCTGAATTTAAGTGGTATGTAATGTTTTTCTATGTTTTGAATTTCATAATGGTTTTTATCGATTTTCTTTTATATATCAGAAACTATAAGCTCGATAAACTAGCAGCAAATTCAAAATAATTTTTTAATAGGCAAAAAAATGCGACATTGACTTTTCAATCATTGCCGCATTTTTATTTTTATCAAATGTTTACCGCTTGTTTCTTATTTACTTTTGAAGCATTTAGCTTATTTTCTTTGTTAGCATCTATTGCAGGCTCAAACGTTAAAACAATTTCACCTACAAGCTTGCGCACCTCATTGTTATCCCCATTATAAGCGGCTTTCATAATATTTTGAAGCCTACAAACGAAATTATCCGTATCAAATGCAACGGGCGAGCCAATGTGAATTAAATTATTCGGCGTTTTTCTTAGCCCTTCCTCGCTCATAAGCTTTTCTTCATAAAGCTTTTCTCCCGCTCTTAATCCCGTATACAAAATTTTAATATCAACGTCAGGCTCAAGCCCCGACAACCTTATAAGATTTCTTGCAAGAGTATCAATCTTAACAGGAGAGCCCATATCCAAAATAAAAATCTCTCCTCCATTAGCATAAACCCCAGCCTGTAAAACCAAAGAGGTCGCCTCGGGAATTGTCATAAAATAACGAACAATATCAGGATGAGTAACCGTAATCGGGCCTCCCTTTTCAATCTGCTCTTTAAATCTCGGAACAACAGACCCATTACTTCCAAGCACATTTCCAAATCTTACAGCAACAAACCTTATATTCGGATTTGTCGCATTTTCCTCAATATGCGCCGCATCCTCATCTTCATCCCCACTATGATAGCAAACCCGACAAAGCTCGCTTACCCGTCCGCTCCTTACCATCTTATCAAAATACTGCACAATCATTTCGCACATACGTTTTGATGCACCCATAATATTCGTTGGATTTACAGCCTTATCCGTAGAAATCAAAACAAATCTTTCGCATCCGTTAGTAAGCGCCGCATAAGCCGTTTTATACGTTCCTATAGCATTATTCTTAATAGCCTCACACGGGCTGTACTCCATAAGAGGAACGTGTTTATGCGCCGCCGCATGGTAAACAACCTCAGGCTTGTACTCCTTAAAAATCTGATTGATTCTCTTGCTGTCCCTGACAGATCCAATCAAAACAACTAAATTCAAATTCGGATATTTGTCTTGAAGCTCAAGCTGAATTGCATGAGCATTATTTTCGTAAATATCAAACACAATAAGCTGCTTAGGATTGTGGCTCGCAATCTGCCTGCAAAGCTCACTTCCGATAGACCCACCGCCACCCGTTACTAAAATTACCTTTCCTGAGATAAAGCTATATATCTCATTCATTTGTACCTTAACAGGTTCTCTGCCGAGCAAATCCTCAACCGCAACATCTTTCATTGAATGAAGTGCAACCTTTCCATTCACTATCTGATTCAAGCTTGGAAGGCTCTTAAGCTCACATTTCGTTTCCTTGCACACATTCAAAATATCATGCTTATCTTCCGCCGATGCCCCCGGAATGGCAAGATAAATTTTACTTATCTTATATTTCTCAACATTAACTAAAATATCATCTCTGCCACCCACAATCTGAACGCCATCAATATATTTTCCCCATTTACTCTCATCGTCATCAATTATGCAACACACATATCCGTTAAAGTCTTTAATTTCTCTCATGCTGTGCAAAATCATCTGACCTGCACTTCCTGCTCCTATAAGCATTATTCGATTAAGATTCTCTTGCCTTTTAGCAGCTTTTATTTTCTCCTTTTCAAGGCTAATAAAGCGATACGCAAACCTGATTCCCAAAACGAGAACAAATTGAATTCCAAATCCAACTACGTGATACGAAATGGGCATAGGCATAAATATAAGCGAAATTGCTACCACATGAACTACCGCCGTAATAACCGAAGCAATAAAAATCCTGTTAAGCTCCGTATAGCTTACGAAACGCCATAGACTCTTATATATATTATTGCTCCAAAAAACAACAAGACATATAAGCGTATGTACAGGAACAAATCTCACCCATGTAAAAATATATTCCTTCGGTATCTCAGAATAATGACAATCAAACCTCATCCAAAGCGCCAAAAAATATGCTCCGTTTGAAACTATAATATCATAAACGATAAGCCAACAGGTTACAGCGTGCAGAAACGCACTTTGACGTTTTTTCTCATAGGAAACGCTTTTTATATTCTCTTTTTTTTCGTTATAAACTTTTTTGCTCATCACTGTTTCCTCCAAGCAAAAATTTTTTGTTTGCACAGCTACACTTATATACATTATACACCTTCTTACAAGTCTTGTCAATAAATAATTTATGGAAATGTCATAATTTTTTCAGAAAATAATCTTTTATTTCTCATTATTTAAACAAACTTTTTTAATCTTTTCCTTTGAAATCTCCATCTTCAAGCACTTATCCATAAAACTTTCAAATGAGCAGTATTCTGACTTTTTGCCGCAACAAATGCCGAAGTAAATATGCGTAAATTTAGTTGGGCGCTCGCCAATAATATCACATAGCAATAAAGATTTCCAAAATTCAATATATTTTCGCAAAAAAGCACAAAAATATCGCCCACATCAACGATGCAGACGATATTTAAACTATTCAAATTTTTATCAGAACTTTTCTCTCTTAACGTAATGAGTATGTAAAAGCTCATGTGCTTTATGAGAATTCGGCTCTCCGAAGAACTCTTTATAAAGCATTTCAACATCAGGATTTTTATGACTTTGACGAACCGTTGCCTTTTCGTCTTCGCTATATAGCGCTTTCGCTCTTTCAGCCTTAAGGTCAATATCCATCTGGCACTTAGAAGAAACTATTGGCTGTCCGCCACCTGTTACGCATCCACCAGGGCAAGCCATAACCTCGATAAAGTGATATGTTTTCTTGCCTGCTTTAATATCTTCCATAAGCTTTCTCGCATTACCAAGACCGTGCACAATTGCAACATTAACATCCATACCACCAAGATTTAAAGTAGCCTCCTTAATACCCTCTACTCCTCTTACAGCTTCAAATTCAAGCTTTTCAAGAGGCTTTTCGTTTAAGATTTCAGCTACAGTACGAAGTGCAGCCTCCATAACACCGCCTGTTGCACCAAAGATAACACCTGCACCGGTATCCATACCGAATGGGTCGTCAAACTTTTCATCAGGCAGCTTGTTAAAGATAATTCCCGACTGCTTAATCATTCTTGCAAGCTCTCTTGTTGAAATAACAATATCAACATCTTCTGCCATTTCTTCTCTCTGTGCTTCAAATTTCTTTGCAACACAAGGCATAACAGAAACAACAAACATCTTTTTAGGGTCGATATTATTTTTCTCAGCATAGTAAGACTTCAAAACTGCACCAAACATCTCATGAGGTGATTTACAGCTTGAAAGATTTGGAATAAACTCAGGGAAATTATGCTCACAGAACTTAATCCATCCCGGGCTACAAGATGTAATCATTGGCAAAACTCCGCCATTCTTAATTCTGTCAAGAAGCTCTGTTCCTTCTTCCATAATTGTTAAGTCAGCACCTGTATTTGTATCAAACACCTTGTCAAAACCCATTCTTCTCAAAGCCGCAGCCATTTTTCCTGTTACAGGGGTTCCGATTTCATAACCAAACTCCTCACCAAGAGCCGCACGAACAGCAGGAGCCGTCTGAACAACAACATACTTGTCAGGGTCATTGATTGCTGCCCATACGTCATCTGTGTTGTCTTTTTCGCGAAGTGCTCCAACAGGGCACACAGCGATACATTGACCACAGTTTACGCACGAAACCTCTCCTAAAGACTTATCAAATGCACACGCAATCTTTGTCTTAAATCCTCTTTCTGTAGCATCAATAGCACCAACAGTCTGAATATCCTTACATACGCTTACGCAACGTCTGCAAAGCACACACTTATTGTTATCTCTAACAATTGATGGTGATAAATCATCAATATCATAAGCATTTCTCTCGCCCTCAAAAGCGATATCTGTAACGCCCAAATCCTCTGAAAGCTTTTGAAGCTCACAGTTTTGATTACGAATACAAGTTAAGCACTTGCGGTCGTGATTTGAAAGCAAAAGCTCTAAAGTAAGCTTTCTTGCATCTCTAACCTTCTGAGTATTTGTTTTAACCTCAAGACCCTGCGAAACAGGATACACACATGCTGCCTGAAGTGCTCTCGCTGTTGAAACCTCAACAACACACATTCTGCATGAGCCTGTCTGGCTAACGCCCCTCATATAGCAAAGGGTAGGTATGTCTATATTTGCCATACGAGCAGCTTCCAAAACAGTGTAATTTGCCGGAACACTTATCTCCTGGCCATTAATTTTTATATTTACATTTTCCACTGATATACACTCCCTTTCTTATTTCTTAATAATAGCATCAAACTTACATGTTGACATACAAACGCCGCATTTAATACACTTAGTCTGGTCGATTGTATGTGCGCCTTTGATTTCGCCGCTGATAGCGCCAACAGGACACTTTCTTGAACAAGCCGTACATCCCTTACACTTGTCTGCCTCAATTGAGAACGAAAGAAGCTTTTTACAAACGCCTGCAGGACACTTCTTATCACGAACATGCGCAATATATTCATCTTTAAAGTACTTCAATGTGCTAAGTACGGGGTTCGGAGCGGTCTGTCCAAGTCCGCAAAGAGATGAGCCTTTAATTGCATAGCACAACTCCTCAAGCTTATCCAAATCTTCCATCTCACCCTTACCGTCTGTAATCTTCTCCAAAAGCTCATACAAACGCTTCGTACCAATACGACAAGGCGTACACTTACCACAAGACTCATCAACAGTAAACTCCAAGAAGAATTTTGCAATATCAACCATACAGTTGTCTTCATCCATAACTATAAGACCACCCGAACCCATCATTGAGCCGATTGCCATAAGCGAATCATAGTCAATAGGTGTGTCAAGATGAGAAGCAGGAATACATCCGCCCGAAGGACCACCCGTCTGAGCTGCCTTAAACTTCTTTCCGTTAGGAATACCGCCGCCGATTTCCTCAACGATTTCACGAAGAGTTGTTCCCATAGGAACTTCAACCAAACCTGTATTCTTAATTTTTCCGCCAAGAGCAAATACCTTTGTTCCCTTGCTCTTTTCTGTTCCGATTGAATTAAACCAATCAACGCCATTTAGAATAATCTGCGGTATATTTGCATAAGTTTCAACGTTGTTAAGTATTGTAGGCTTCTGCCACAAACCTTTAACAGCAGGGAACGGTGGACGTGGACGTGGCTCACCTCTGTGTCCTTCAATTGAAGTCATAAGAGCTGTTTCTTCGCCGCAAACAAACGCACCTGCACCCAAACGAATTTCAACGTCAAAGTTAAAGTCTGTTCCAAAAATATTCTTTCCTAACAAGCCGTATTCTCTTGCCTGGTCGATAGCCTTCTGCAAACGCTGAACGGCAATAGGATACTCAGCACGAATATAAACATATCCCTGGTCTGCTCCAATAGCATAACCCGCAATAGCCATAGCTTCGATTACAACGTGAGGGTCTCCCTCCAAAACGCTTCTGTCCATGAATGCACCAGGGTCACCTTCGTCGGCATTACATCCAACATACTTCTGACCCTTAGGCTGCTTTGCAGCAAAATCCCACTTCATTCCTGTTGGGAAGCCGCCGCCTCCTCTACCACGCAAGCCCGATTTTTTAATAGTATCAATAACCTCTTCAGGTGTCATCTCTGTTAAAACCTTGCCCAATGCCTGATATCCGTCAACGCCGATATACTCGTCGATTTCTTCAGGATTGATAACGCCACAGTTTCTAAGTGCAACACGAAGCTGCTTTTTATAGAAGTTTACTTCATTTAATGATTTAATATCATTTTCCTCATGTACGCTCTCATCATAAAGTAGTCTTGTAACAATACGACCCTTCAACAAATGCTCCTCAACGATTTCAGCAACATCGTCAACCTTAACCGTACTATAGAATGCACCCTCAGGGTAAACGATTACGACCGGTCCTAATGCACACAAACCAAAACAGCCTGTCTGAACTAATTTAACTTCATTTTCCAGCCCTTTTTCTTTAAGCTGTTTTTCAAACTCATCCTGGATTTTAACGGAACCGGAAGATGTACATCCTGTACCGCCGCAAACCAAAACATGCGCCCTGTATATGTTGTTCATGTTTAGTGTACCTCCTTATTATTCTGCCTGACCGATTGTATACTCACTAACCGGTCTTTTGTTTATAATATGCTCTGCAACAACACGTGCAACCTTTTCCTCATTCATCTTAATGTATGTAACCTTGTCTTCACCCGGCATATACACTTCAACGATAGGCTCTAGTCTACACATACCAATACATCCCGTCTGTGTTACAATAACATCTTTAACCTGACGTTTTTCAACCTCTGCTAAAAATGCATTAAGCACAGGTCTTGCTCCTGCTGCAATTCCACAAGTTGCCATTCCGACAACAACACGAATACCTTCTTCACGTTCCTTACGCAAATCAACTTGCTTTGAAGCCTTTTGACGAATTGCCATTAATTCTTCTAAACTTTTCATAAGCTCCTCCTCATAAATATTAATAATATATTATTTTATATGCACATTCCTGACACGCCTTCACGAACAAACCCATCTATCCAGGCTAAAACCTCCGCCGTATCAAGCGGAACATCGCCAAGAATTTCTCTGATTTGCTCTGTTTCAAACGCAAAGCTTTTCCCATTATAGGTGTGCTTATATACAAATTCTATTTCGGGTGAACCCGAAACAATTGTTACCATAGTCGATGCCATATCCCCAATCGGCGCACGGTCAATATTATCATGCTCAAACCACACACTAAGTGTCGTTCCGACTCCAACCTCCGATTTAATATCCATCGCTCCGCCACATTGAACAGCCGCCGCTTCAAAAAGGGAAATTCCCATTCCCATTTTGCGGGTTGTCCTCGTGGTTGTAAACGGGTCGCGGACTTTTTTTAAAAACTCCTCACTCATTCCGCATCCGTTGTCCTTTATTGATATGGATAGCTTGTTTTTATTTGTATCCTCATCAATATGAATTTCTATTTTGCTTGCGCCTGCCTTGATAGAATTCTGTACAATATCTAATATGTGCAAAGATAATTCCTTCATTTTATTCCCCACATTTCAAATATTTTTTCATCTAAGCAATTAACGCCCTCATCTCTTTGAGAAATGTCCTCAAGATAATGAGCATCTGAATTTCTTAGTATGTCATATTTTTTAAGCTCACTTCTGCTGTTAAGATAATCGCTGACGCTTTCAACCTTTCTTGAAATTTCAATCCACCTTATATCAATATCATCAGGCATAAATCCCAAATTAGTCAAAATACTGTATGAATGTCGGTCAATATGAGCAGGTGCAAAAACCGCTCCAACCTCTCTTGTCATATCAAACAAGTCATTAATCGAAATTCCCGACGGCGAAATAAGCAATTTTTCTTCATAGCCTTTAATATTGTCATCCTCGTCATAAAAAATCTGCTCACCAAAGATATCAGTGCGATTTTTTATATTTGGCAAGCTTTCATAAACCTTTTTTGCAACAAACTCTGCCGTTTGCAAATCAGGGAAAATCGTAAGAATATGAATTTCCTCCATAGTTTCAACTTCCATAGCAGCCAAAACCTTTATTCCCGCTCTTTCTCCCGCTTTCATTGCCGCTGACACATTTCCAACAGAATTGTGGTCCGAAATTGCAACAGCATCAAGCCCTGAAATTTTTGCCATATTAACAATATTGTTCGGCGTCATATCTTTATCCCCGCAAGGCGAGAGCGCCGAATGAATATGAAAATCGTAATACATCATACTATAAGCAGTTCGTTTACTGCAACCGCAAGCTCATAGCTTGTTTTATCCGAGCTTAAGATTATAACATCCTGGCTATCAGCCTTTTTAATAATCTCGCTTTCTATATTAGTTTCCTCAGCCAAAACTATACACGCACAATCGGTAAGCGATGCAACCGCAATAATATTTACATTGCTCATTATCGTAATCCAAACATCTCCCGAATTTGCACGCCCCATCACCCAGCTGAGCAAATCACCAATATAGCACCCGTCAATCTTTCTATCTCTGTAATCCTTATTCGTAAGAATATTTAAATCAAGCTTTTCAATCAAATCAGACACATTCATAAAATCAGGCTCCTTAAATTTTAATCTACGTCTTTTCTCGAATTAGTAAGCTCCTCTGCAAGCTCTTTAATCTTTTCTCGCATTTTAAATATGCAATCATCTTCACTTGCAAAGCCTCTGACAATATCCTCAGCCAATGCTCTGCACGATGGTGCTCCGCACGAGCCGCAATCAAGCTTAGGCATCTGGGCATAAATTTCTTCCATCCGCTCCATCTTCTTCATTGCCTCTTTAAAATCGTCATCAAGCTGCATAACCCTGTGCGATTCAATTTGTTTTCTCCAACCAAGCTCTCCTTCTTTGATATCAAGCTTCGCCTTCTCACCATCGCCGATATGCTTCAAATTCTTAATGCGAGTTGAAGCAACATATCCGTTTGCAACATTCAAAGACCCACCGACGCATCCTCCGTCGCACGCAGAAAGCTCAATAAAATCAACATCATCAAGCCTATTGTCCTCAAGCTCTTCCAATATTCCTATAACATGATTAATCCCGTCAACTGCGATATACAGCAAGGTTTTAGCTCCTGCGCTTTCCCCTCCGCTTCTCGCCCACGAAATTCCTTCATAGCCAGAAACAGAGAGCTTTTTAGGCTCCTTCATATTCTTGACTATAGGAAAAATTCTTCCGTATATGTCGTTTACCGAAATTGCTCCGCTAACTGCTGACTTCTCCGTAGTCAATGGGGATTTTATTGCCGTAACCTTTGCAGGGCAAGGCGTTATAAAAAACACGCCTATTTCATCATCCTCATATCCCGTTTTCTCCCTTGCAATTTCCCTTGCCTTAATAGCCGAAAACTCCATAGGCGACAAAAGCGGGACAACATATTTAATCAACTCAGGAAAGCGCTCTCGAATCATTCTCACAATTGCTGGACACGCCGAGCTTATAGCAGGTCGGTTTATATCGCTCCTCTTAAGATATTCTCTGGTAGCTTCGCTGACAGCCTCCGCTCCTCTTGCAACCTCAAACACATCATCAAAGCCAATCTCAAGAAGTGCAGTTAAAACCTTATTTGTAGCATTTTCATCCCTGAACTGACCATACAAAGACGGCGCAGGCATTGCAATATTGTATTTAAATTCATTTAGTCTTTCAAAGCCGTCCGTAACAGCAAGCTTAGCACGGTGCTGACACGCACGTATACACTCACCGCAATCGATACAACGCTCTTTAATAATCTTCGCCTTGCCATCACGAACACGTATCGCTTCCGTCGGACATCTTTTAATACAATTTGTACATCCATGACATTTATCCTTGTCCAATGTTACCGAATGAAAATACAACGCAACCTCACCTCACAGATTTATTGTCAATACTACAGTTGTGCCTTTTCCCTTTTCCGTTTCAATTTTCAAATCATCAGTGTATTTTTTTATATTTGGAAGTCCCATTCCTGCTCCGAAGCCCAGCTCGCGGATTTTCTCACTTGCAGTTGAGTATCCCTCTTGCATTGCAAGCTCGATATCGGCAATACCAGGGCCGTTATCCTTAAAAGTAATCCTGATACAGTCCCCTAAAATTTCCGCATCGCAAGTTCCTCCGCCACCATGAATAACCGTATTAATCTCGGCTTCATACATAGCAACAGCAACCTTTCTTATAACCTCGCTACCTATTCCGAGCTTCTTTAAAACTCCCTTAAAATCACCGGAAGCCTCTCCCGCCGAAAAGAAATCAGTTCCTGAAATATCATAATGCTTCAGCATCAACCTTACCTCCCAGCCCTTGTTTATACAATTTTCCACAAGCAACATACATAGGAAGCTCCGTACTCAAAAGAACAATTCCCTTTTGGCTTGCAAGCCTGACAACCTCCGCATCAGGGGTTTTACCACGCACAAAACAAATTGCAACAATATCCATCATTTCCGCAGTGCGAATAACTTGCGAATTAATAAGCCCCGTCAGCAAAAGAAGCTGGTCTTTTACAAACGCAAGCACATCACTCATCAAATCACATCCGCAGGCAGTATGAATATCAATTTCGCCAAGAGCCTCATCCTTATCAGATGTTAAAACATCTGCATTCAAAACAGATTTAATATCAGACAGTAGCATAAAACGACCTCTCTTCACAAATGATTAGTCCATATATTTTTTAAGTATTCCTTCAACATCCTTAACCTCAAGACGTCCGTAAACATCTTCGTTAATCGTCATAACCGGTGCAAGTCCGCAAGCTCCGATACAACGTGTTGCTGTTAGGGAAAGCTTTCCGTCGGGTGTACACTCCCCAACCTCAATTCCCAAAATTTCCTTAACCTTTTCCAAAATACGATCGCTTCCCTTAACATAGCAGGCAGTTCCCAAACAAATACCAATTTCATACTTACCCTTTGGATTTAGTGAGAACTGAGTATAGAACGTTACAATTCCATACACCTCTGCCAAAGGTACATTAAGACCTTCCGCAATCATCGTCTGCACTTCAATCGGAAGATATCCATAAACTTCCTGCGCCTTATGCAGAACCGGAATAACAGCACCTGCTTGTCCTTTATGCTCTTCAATAATCTTAGCAAGCTTTTGAGCCTGTTCTTCAGTTCCGTTAAATGGCATTGTTTTATTTTCCATTAACAAAAACCTCCCATACTTTTTTATTTAATATTGATAATTTATTAACAAAGAATAAAATCATCTAATTAATTATATCATATA
>JAZNSA010000034.1:0-2299 GCA_045590935.1 Clostridia bacterium
AAGCTCATCAAAAAGAATAAGGGAGTTCGGTGTAAAAACTTTGAGTATTTCAACTATATTTACCATATGAGCCGAGAAAGTGGAAAGCGACTGCTCAATACTTTGCTCATCACCAATATCTGCCCATATTTTATTAAAAATGCTGATTTGAGAATTGTCGCCTGCGGGGATGTGAAGCCCTGCTGCCGCCATCTGACAAAACAGACCTATTGTTTTGAGTGTTACGGTTTTTCCGCCTGTGTTCGGACCTGTTATAACAAGCGTGTCAAATTCTTCGCCCAAATAAATATCATTTGCAACAACGATGCTCGGATTTATCAATGGGTGGCGGGCTTTTTTAATATTTATTATGCCCGAATAGTTCAATATAGCCTCAGTTGCGTTTTGTTTTAAAGAAAGCTTGCCCTTGCAGAAAACAAAATCAAGGTAGCATATCTGGTGATAATTTGTTTCAATTTCAGCCTTGTATTCGCTTACCTGAGATGATAGCTCGGCTAAAATGCGTTCGATTTCTGACGCTTCCTTCGCTTTTAAATCACGAATTTCGTTATTTGCATTAACAACGCTCATTGGCTCAATAAAAACCGTTGCACCCGATGATGATGTATCATGCACAATGCCGGGAATTTCGTTTCGGTATTCACTCTTGACAGGGATAACATACCTATCCGAACGCATTGTAACAATTGGGTCTTGAAGATATTTAACATATTTTGCCGAGCGGATATAAGAATCGAGCATATCCTTTATTTTGCCTTGAATGCCACGCATTTTTCTTCGTATAGCCAAAAGTTCTCCGCTTGCACCATCTGCTATTTCTTCTTCAGAAAGTATGCACATTTTTATTTGTTCTTCAAATGCTTTAACGCTCTGAAGGCTATCCGCTGCAGAAAAAAGAATTGGCTGACTTTCCTTTTCTGCCGATGATAGATAATTTTTGACAGTTCTTGCTACGAATAAAACAGAAGCAATATTTAAAAGCTCACGAGGAGATAGCACACCTCCTATTTCTGAGCGACGAATACTGTTGATTACTGCGGGGACTGAAAGGTTTTGAGGATAGCCGTATTTTAAAAGATACGTCTGAGCCTCGGTTGTTTCCTTTTGCAGATACTTTGCTGTTTGCAAATCACGCACAGGAACAAGATTTGAAATTTTTTCCTTAACAGCCTCGTTTGTAGTAAATTGAGAAAGAATATCAAGTATTTTATCAAATTCTAAAATTGCAAGAGCTTTGTTTTTTTGTTTATTCATTTTGATACCTCATATTTTTAGAACATATTATATGCTTATACATAAAGTATATCACAAATATTTCAAATTTACAAGCATATATAAAAACTGATGAAAAAAGTCATAAATACAAAAAAAGTTGTAGGTTTGGTGTTGACAATTAAAACTAAAAAGTGTATAATGAAATTAATGATTTTGAGAAAAAATATGATTTCATATACGGAGGTTAATTTATATGAGAAAATTTTTAAGCGTTTTTATATCAATGGTGATATTTTTGACGTGCTTTGCGCCGCTTGGGGCTTTTGCAGGAGAAGAGGCAGAGTCGGCTTATATTATGGATTGCAGCAATTTTCCTAGCATACGAGCTGCGGGGCTTGCTGTTGAAGAAGTAATAACTAACGGAAAAACATATTCGGGAAAATGGGCTTTTACAACTCCGGCAGTAACCTTTAAAAGTGTTAAGGATTTTACGGGATATACGGTGTTGGATATTGAGCTTTATGGAGACCCTAACCATCCTGCAAGTATTTATATATATATTAATGCAGAAAACCCCGAAACAAGCGGAATGGATTATTACGAATTAAAAACGATAAAGATTTTAGACGGCTGGAATAGGTATAGAATAGATATTTCAAACCTTACAAAGAATCGAGAGCCGCGTCCGCTTAATGACACTGATGGGCTTGTATTTACGGCAGTCGGTTGGGAAATGGTCAATGACCTTGCGAACACTGTTGTTTATGTTGGTGATGTTGTGGTACATAAAAATATGCCACCAATTGATATAGAAAGTGATGTTTTTCCGCCTAATATAAATATAGTTAAATCGGATAGTGTTTCGGATGTCAAGGATGCGGTTTGCCTTAAAACTGATTGCCCAACGGCGCTTGTTTATCATGAGCAGAAGTATATAAACGAAAATGATTTGTCTGTTACACCTAAAATAATTAATGGAAATGTATTTGTTCCTGCTGAATTTGTTTTTGATTCTTTTGGGGCAGAGGAAACAACATTTGATGCATCGACGGGCAAGCTTAAAATCAGAACGGCGACGGAGCTT
>JAZNSA010000035.1:0-6198 GCA_045590935.1 Clostridia bacterium
TAAACAAATAATTTTTGGAGGATTTTATATATGAAAAAGCTTCGGCTTCTAATTGCAATATTAATTTCAAAAGCGGCTGCCCTCGCTTGCCGCATCTTAAAATCAAGAGGCTCAACCCTCCCCGGGAAGCTTGCTTTAAAAATCTGTCCCGATTTTATTTTGCAGCTTTCAAAAAAGGTGAGGCACAAAATAATCGTCGTTTGCGGTACAAACGGCAAAACAACAACAAACAATCTTATTAATTCCGCTTTGATAAGCAGCGGATACAAAACGGTTTGCAATAACGTCGGTGCAAATATGCTTACGGGGATTGCTGCCGCTTTTTCAAAGCAGGCAGCGCTTCTTGGCGGACTTAGGGCAGACTTTGCCTGTCTTGAGGTTGACGAAGCTTATATGCCTCTATTTTTAGAAAAAGTCAGCGCCGACTATATCGTTGTAACAAATCTTTTCAGAGACCAATTAGACAGATACGGCGAAATTGATGCAACGTCGAAGCTTTTGGAAAAAGCATTCACCTATGCGCCAAACGCTCAGCTTATTTTAAATTCGGACGACCCTGTAACATCGGTTTTTCAAACCTCAAAGAAAAATATATACTACAAAATCGAAGATGCGTCAAATATTATTTCCTGCAACGAAACACGATACGGAAATAACTGTGCAAAATGCAAAACGCCTCTTTCGTATAAATATTATAATTATGGTCAGCTTGGTGGCTACGCTTGCGAAAAATGCGGCTATGAAAACCCCGCTGCCGAATACGGTGCAAAAAATATTGAAATCAAAGACGGAATTTTAAATTTTGACATCATTTCAAATGGCAGAAAATTTTCATTTTCAAGTGGTGTAACAGGACTGTATAATGTTTATAACACTCTTGCGGCGGCGAGCGTTTTAGACTCTTTGAAAATCGATTGGCAAATAATTTCAAAAACGCTTTCAAACAATCGCCCTCAACCGGGACGAATGAGCAGATTTGATATAAACGGAAAGCGTGTATACTTAATATTATCGAAAAACACTATCGGCTTTAACCAATCTGTTACAACAGTTATAAATGATAACAGAGAAAAGGACATTTGTCTAATTTTAAACGACAACCCCGAGGATGGGGTTGATATTTCGTGGATATACGAGGTAGACTTTAACTCGCTTGTAAAAACCAACGCAACGTCGTACACCATTGCAGGCATACGAAAATACGATATGCTTCTTCGCCTCAAATATGAAGGCTGCAATTCATCTTCAATTGATGTTTGCGAAACTATAAGCGATGCAATTTCAAATATGCTTTCAAAGAGCTCAGAGGTTTGCTATGCGCTTGTAAACTATAGTGCGATGTACCCTGCGTATCTCGAATTAACAAGGCTTGAAGAGGAGGGAAAGAAAAATGGCTGAATATTCTCTTACGATTTATCATCTTTATTATGACCTTCTCAATTTATGTGCCGACCAAGGAAACGTTTTAGTTTTGGAAAAAAGGTGCGCAAGGCGTAATATAAAAACAACTGTAAAAACTCTGCACAGTGGGGATTTACCTGATTTTTCCGATGCAGATATTGTAATTTTAGGCGGCGGAAGCAGCTACGACAGACTTCTCGTCAGCAAGTATGCCGATAAAATTGCCGCTCCGCTCAAGGACTACGTTGAAAACGGCGGAGTCTTGCTTGCCGTTTGCTCAGGCTATCAGCTTTTGGGAAATTCTTTTGAAGACAACGGCAAAGAAATTTCAGGCTTTAAAATTTTAGATATAGAAACAAAATCGTCAGACAAAAAATTTATGGGCGATTTGATTATTGAGGCAACCCTTGACGGGAAAACGGTTACTCTTGCGGGCTTTGAAAATCATAGCGATATAACAACCGTTAAATCAAATAATCATTTAGGAAAGATTGTCAGCGGCTACGGCGATGACGGAAGCGGAAGCTTTGAAGGTGTTTTATATAAAAATGTTGTTGCAACTTATCTTCACGGTCCTATACTTCCTCAAAATCCCGAGCTTGCAGATTTTTTAATCAAATCTGCCTTAAAGCGAAAATACAACGATTTTGACTATGACCTTGCCCCACTTAATGACGAAGAAGAACAACTTGCTAAACAGTTTATTATAAAAAGAAATCAAAACGAAAGGAACAATATAAAATGATAGGAATAATCGACTATAAAGCAGGAAATGCGCCAAGCGTTTTAAATGCCTGCTTACACAAAAACATTGATGCCTCTCTTGTTTCAACAAAAGACGAGCTTGAAAAATGCTCAAAAATAATACTTCCTGGCGTTGGAAGTGCGGGTGCAACAATGGACTCTTTAAAAGAGCTTGCTCTTATTGAGCCACTTACAAAAGCCGTCCTCGGAGAAAAAAAGCCTTTTTTGGGAATTTGCGTAGGACTTCAGGTGCTTTTTGAGAAAAGCAGTGAAGATAACGCAGAGTGTCTGTGCTGGTTAAAGGGCGATGTTGTAAAGTTTGACAGTAATAGTGTAAGAGTTCCGCAAATTGGTTGGAATAGTGCTAAATTTATAAAAAAACTTCCGATAAATCAGAATTTATCGGACGAGGAATATTTTTATTTTGTTAATTCGTATCACATACGCCCCCAAGAGGATATTGCTTTGGCATATACCTCATACGGACAAGAGTTTTGCTCGATGATTGCGAAAGACAATATATACGCTTCGCAATTTCATATTGAAAAGAGCGGTGAAGTTGGCTTAAAGATTTTAGAAAACTTCGCAACGCTATAAAAAGGGGGATAAAATTTAATGCTTACAAAAAGATTAATTGCTTGCTTTGATATAAGAGATAAAATGGTTACAAAGGCTCACAAATTTCAAAATAATATTGATATTGACAGAGCAGAGGTTATTGCAAAAAAAATATATGCCGACCAGATTGACGAAATAATATTTTTCGACATTTTGGCAAGTGCTGAAAGAAGGAAAATCGATATTGATACTGTAAAAATGGTTGCGCAAAATGTTTTTGTTCCGTTTACGGTTGGCGGCGGAATACGAGATTTAAACGATATGTATGAGGTTTTAAAGGCAGGTGCCGAAAAAATCAGCATCGATTCAATGGCAGTAAGAAAGCCTTGGATAATCAAAGAGGGTGCAAAGGCATTCGGAAGCCAATGCATAGTTTTGAGTATGCAGGTTAAAAAGGTTGAAAAAACAGAACTAATTCCAAGCGGATACGAAATCGCAATTGACGGCGCACGATTGTTTACGGGAATTGATGCCGTTTCCTGGGCAAAGACAGGCGAGGCGCTCGGTGCGGGCGAAATATGCGTTAATTCAATCGACAACGACGGAACGCATCAGGGCTATGACTTGGAAATAACAAAAATGATTGCCGACGAAGTTAATATTCCTGTTATAGCATCAGGCGGAGCGGGTAAGCCCGAGCATCTTTTAGATGTTTTTTCAAAAACAGAAGCCTCTGCAGGAATTATCAGCTCTATGCTCTACTCGCCTAAGATGGACAGAAACTATTCTGTTCGTGAGTTAAAGGAATATCTTATAGAAAATGGGCAACCAATGAGGCCATACATCCTATAAAATTACATATAAAAAGAGAGTACGCATCAGCGTTTGGAAGGTGGGCTCCAATTGCCCACGACTACTACTGATGCTACTCTCGCCTAGCTAGCATTATTATACCTTCATTATACAATAATGAATATGATGTGTCAAACAAATTTTTAAATTAAATTTTTTCAGTCATATTTACATAACCCTGACAACGGGCTTAATCAAGTCCTTTGGCTTTTCACGCATAAGCATAAGAGCCTCTTCTATTTTATCAAACCCTTCAAAAACGTGAGTTACAAGCTTTGATGTATCTAATCTTCCTGTTTCTAAAAGCGAGGCAAGCTTTTCCATTTTCATTCTGCCACCGGGGGTTAATCCTCCATTAATTTTTTTATGCCCCATTCCTACTCCCCATTCAACTCTGGGGATTTTTATATATTCCCCCTCACCAAGATAATTTACATTAGCAAGCGTTCCGCCTGCCTTGAGCATCTTTATTGCACTATCGAATGTATCAACATCGCCACCCGCTATAATAACCCTGTCAACGCCTTCTCCATTCGTTTTTTCTAAAATCTGATTTGAAATATCGCCATTATGATAATCTATTATTTCTGTTGCGCCATAAAACCTTGCCGCCTCAACGCACTTCTCTCTTGAACCAACGGCAAACAGCTTCGACGCACCTTTAAGCCTTGCCCCCGCAACGCTCATAAGTCCGACAGGACCAATACCTATAACGCAAACGCTATCCCCGAATTCAATTTCAGCAAGCTCTGCCCCATGAAATCCCGTAGGCACCATATCCGACAGCATAACCGCCATAACAGGGTCAACGCCTTCGGGAAGATGCGCCAAATTCGCATCCGCCTCGTTCACATGAAAAATTTCAGAAAAAACTCCGTCTTTAAAATTTGAAAATTTCCATCCCGAAAGCATTCCGTTGCAATGCATAGGATAGCCCGCTTGGGAATAAACGCCTCCCCAATTTGGTGTTATAGCAGGAACAATAACCCTATCCCCTTTTTCAAAATCCGAAACAAGCTCGCCTACCTCTACAATCTCGCCTACTGCCTCATGTCCCAAAATCATATTTTCCCTCTCGCCAAGCGCACCTGCCCATACAGTATGAACATCTGACGTACATGGGGCAAAACAAATCGGCTTAACAAGCGCATCTAAAGGTCCGCACTTTGGCGCATCCTTTTCGACCCATCCCGTTTCGCCGATTTTAATCATTGCATATCCTCTCATATTTAAAATCTTCCTTTCATATTTTTTGCACTTCCTTGTTATTTTGTATCAAATTATGATTTTTATTAAAAATTTCAAATATGAGTTTTTTGTATTATATTTTTTATATAATGCATTTATGTCAAACTATGAGAACAATAAATAATAGAAATCTCACTAATTTCTAACAAGCTAAGACCTGAGAATTTTTGCTTAAATATAATTCAACTTTTCCCTTATCGCATAAGCCATTCCAAAACATTCATTTGTTTTATTCCATTATGTGAAGTCAGTGGCTCAACGTTCAAGACACTCCTTGAATGAAAGCGGAAGCATTTTTATCTCGACATATCTGCCCGACAGAAAGGTTGCCAACTCACCTGATAAAAGGTAAGCATTTGAACCCGTCATATATAAATCTACATTATTTTTTATAAAAAGTCCATCGCAAGCCTTTTGAAACTCGTTAACATTTTGCACTTCATCAAGAAAAACATAGTTTTTCTTATCAGGAAGTAACCTTTTATTCACATAATCGTATAATTCTTTAAACTCTTTTATATGGTCAAAATCAGGATTTTCTAAATTAATCATAATGATTTGGTCCCACGATATTTATATCGCTGCGGTTGCTTTGCAACCTCATAACCCTATCTGCAATTACATCTCAAAAATTCGCAATCACCCTCAACAGTATATTTCCCCTGATAAGCAGGCACTAAAACAGAATCGCCCGCCTTAACCGAAAGACTTCCGCCATCAAAAAACATTCTTGCGCTTCCCTTTGTTACAAGAATTATATCAAAGCTGTTCTTTGATGCAACAAAGCCTATTTTTTCTTTTATGTTATATTTATTAGTATTAAAATATTCGCCCTCAACCAAAACGGTTTCAAAATTACCCTTGCCAACTTTAACGGTTTTCGTTAATACCTTTTCATTTCCCGCAAGACTTTTTAAATTGGTAACATCAAGGCTTTTTTCGATATGAAGCTCCCTTTGATTTCCGTTCTTGTCAACTCTGTTATAGTCAAAAACTCTGTATGTAGTATCGGAATTTTGTTGAATTTCAGCAACCATCAATCCGTCCAACAATGCATGAAGCGTTCCCGATTTAATATAAAAAACATCTCCCGTACATACATCAACATAATTAAGCTTTTCTTCAAGCTTACCGCTACTTATAGCCTCTGAAAACTCTTCCCTCGTCATATCATTTTTAAATCCGTAAATAAGCTTTGCCCCTGGCTTTGCATCTAAAATGTACCACATTTCAGTCTTGCCAAAGCCTCCGTTTTCGTTTTTATTTGCATATTCGTCATTTGGATGAACCTGAACAGAAAGCTTATCCGCACAATCCAAAAGCTTAACAAGAAGCGGAAGCTCTCCGCCGTATTTTTCATATACCGCATCGCCCAACAGCGTGTTTTTTAAAACA
>JAZNSA010000036.1:0-2249 GCA_045590935.1 Clostridia bacterium
CTGCCGTTGTTTTTTAGCTGAATTTTTTCATAAATCTCTTTAATAAAAGCTGTTTTTCCTTTTGTATATGCTGCTCTGCCATCTTTATATTTTTTAAAAAGTTCCCATTCTGTTCTCTTTAATTTCTGTGCATAAATTTACTATATCTACTACAAATTTGTTTTGAAAGGTCTATAAGCTTATTCTCTTCCATATTAGTTCTCCGTTTTCGATGAATTGACAACTGCGTTGTCATGAATTGGCAAAGCCATGAATTGATGTTCCATCATGAATTGAATTGCCTTTTTATATACGAAACACAATTTATGAAATCGTAAGATTTCAATTCACGCCGTAGGCAATTCATTGAGTTCAAGTTTCACTTGAATTCATTATATAATCAGTGAACGATGTAGTCAATGTGCCACAAAATTGTAGGGAACGGGCTTGCTCGTTCCGTCTTTTCCGACAGGAGTAAACCCCTGCCCTACATTGTCTATAACGATTGAACAATATAGATGCCCAAGAACTCATTTTACCAGTAGTAAAAATGCTTGCTTGCAAGGGCATTTTATAAGGCGCCGTCAATTGTTACAGTGCTCGAAAGAGCATGAAAGAGCGGTAGCTCTTAAGAATTTTATGAAATAAAATTCTGTATGCAACAATTATACCATAATTTAACAATAATGTCAAATTAATTAAAATTTATTTTATCTTATAAAAAAAGAGCCTCAACAATAAGTCTACGCTCTTTTATCCGCTGTTATTCACAATTAAAATCTTTATCAATACTAATTACCGTAATATATGTTTTATTATGCTCAGAAATAATTGTTTTAATCGCCCTTACTATATCCTCATCTGTCAATCCTATATCGTATGGAATAAGCAAATCAAAAATCAAGTTTGTATGGCTAGGTCCCGAGACCATTCTGAAATCATGTATAGATAATTTTGGATTAACAGATTTTACTGTTTTTACTACAAACTCCCTCGTCTCATTTACTATTTCATCATTTGTAACAATCGGGTCCATATGTATAACAGCATTGCATCCATATTTCTCACTAAGTGCTTTTTCAATCAAATCAATCTCATCATGTACCGCTAAAATATTGCAATCCGAGCTCACCTCTGCATGAAGCGACATAATAAATCTGCCTACTCCGTAATTGTGAATTATCAAATCGTGTATTCCAAGTACAACCTCATGGCTCAAAACTGTTTTTTCTATATCGGCTACAAGCTCTCTGTCCGTTGCCTGACCAAGCAAAGGTGTCAGTGCATCTTTAATCGTATTGTACCCGCTATATAAAATAAATGCCGCAACTAAAATTCCGACATAAGCATCAATGCTTATATTTGTAAATTTGAAAAATACAACCCCAACTAAAACAGCCGTAGTAGCAAGCGCATCCGAAACCGAGTCCGTCGCAGTCGCACGAACTGTATCGCTCATAATTATATTTGCAAGCCTTCTGTTGAAAAGAAAAAGCGCAAGCTTTGCCGCAATTGAAACAATTAAAATAACAACTGTCAAATAAGAAAATTTCGTATCGTCAGGATTAATAAGCTTTTCAAAAGATGCTTTGACCAACTCAAATCCCATTAAAATAACGGCAATCGCAACTATAAACGTACAAACATATTCAACTCTGCCGTGTCCGAAAGGATGGTCCTTATCCGCAGGCTTTGCACTTATTTTAAATCCAACAAGCGAAACAACCGACGAGCCTGCATCCGACAAGTTGTTGAACGCATCCGCAACAATTGAAACAGCTCCGCTTATTATTCCTGCAAATATTTTGATTGCAAAAAGAAAAATATTTACAACAATTCCAACAATTCCCGCCATTGCTCCATAGTCGCTTCGGACCTTTGCGTCCTTCGTATCCTTATAATTTTTTATAAATAATTTTGCTAAAAAAGAAATCATTATTCCTCAATCTTCCCTCTTAATCTTTTTGATAAGCCTTGGTTTACCCTCCAAATAAAATTATAAATATACCTTTTCAGATATATTTATAATCTATGATTATTTTATTATTTATTATTTAATTTTCTAAATATTCTCTTTTGCCTTTTAATTTCAAATCCTTACTCTTCGGGCTTTGGAGTCGTCGACGTCGGCAAAGCCGTAGGTTTCTCCGTAGGCGTTTCTGTTGGCATTGCCGACGGCAAGTCTGCAGGTGTATTATCAGGAGAGCTTGACGTTTTTGTGTCAACTCCGCCGAACGCACCCGCTCCTTCAGGTGAAGTCGGTTTTGGGG
>JAZNSA010000037.1:0-2231 GCA_045590935.1 Clostridia bacterium
TGACATTTGCATCAGGAAGAACGTATGTACCTATGTCTCTTCCGTCCATAACGACATTGTTGTTTTTGGCAAGCTCTCTCTGTAGTTCTACGAGCTTTAGTCTTACGCTCGGAATAACAGCAATATCAGACGCACCAATCGAAACTTCAGGCTCACGGATTTTACCCGATACATCTTCCCCGTTTAAAATAATTCTCTGTCCGTCTTCTCTGTAAACAATATCGATTTTTATATCGTTTAAAACGGGCTCCAAATCACTTGCAGTAATGGGGATATTATTCATAATCGCATAAAGCGCACAGGCTCTGTACATCGCCCCTGTATCAACATAAATGCAACCGAGTCTTTTTGAAACTTCTTTGGAAATAGAGCTTTTTCCTGCGCCCGCAGGTCCATCAATTGCGATATTAAACTTGTTCATTATTTTAACTCTCCTTTATATTGCTCTGTGTGCAACACCAATAGCAACGTCATTTAAATTTAATAGTCCTACTGAAAAGAAAACACTAACGGCAATGTGCGAGCCATATCTTGCAATCGCAATCTTTCCGCCAAGGTTTAAGCCGATTGATTTTGCCATAATCTGATTAAGTGCCTCGTGAGCAGCACCTGCGACTGCGCCTTCTTCTGCATGAGTTGCGCCAATTACGCCCTGTCTTTTTGCAGCTACTACAGCTCTTTCTAGAATCTTTGGAACTGCCGACAAAAACTCACCGCCAAAATTGGTTGCTGCGCACTTTATTCCGCCTGAATTTAATGTGCCAATAACTTCCTGCTCTTCATTTATGTCTGCTGTGATAGCAAGCTTGATAGCAGCTGCGCTTATTTCTTTACTTCCGATTTCGCTCATTTTATTATCCTCTCGTTATGCATTTTCTCCAGCTAAATATCCGGTTGAAAATGCGATTTGCAGATTAAACCCGCCTGTATATGCATCAACATCAATTACTTCGCCTGCAAAGAACAGTCCCGGGCATAGCTTTGACTCCATGGTTGACGGATTGATTTCTTTTGTAGACACACCGCCTGATGTAATAATTGCCTCATCAATCGGTCTTGTACCTGTGATAGTAAATGTAAGGTTTTTAATTGCAAAAAGAAGATTCTGTCTTTCTTCTTTTGTTATGTTTGTGACAATCTTATGCGGTTCAATTCCTGCAATTTCTATTATAACAGGTATAAGTGCTTTTGGCAATAACTTGTCCAATGAGTTGATTAAATGTTTTTTTCCGGCTTCCTGAAAGTCTCTTAATACTCTTAGGTCCAGCTGCTTTTCATCCAAAGCAGGCTTTAAGTCAATTATCAGCCGAGTATCAGAAAAATCAGAATTTACAAGCTTTGAGGATGCTGAAAGAACCAACGGTCCTGAAACTCCAAAATGAGTAAAAAGCATTTCTCCGAAGTCAGAAAATACTGTTTTTCCTTTATCAGTAACTTTTATAGCTACATTTTTTAATGATAATCCCATCAGGTCGCTTACATATGATTCTTTAGTTATCAGCGGAACCAGTGAGGGCTTTGGAGTTACGATTGTATGACCAAGTTTTGGGGCTAATTTATAGCCCGAACCGTCAGAACCTGTTAATGGGTATGATTTACCGCCTGTTGCTAAAATTACAGAATTAGCTATAATTTCGCCCTTTTCGTGAGTTACTTTAAATAGTTTTTCCCTGATTATTTCTATATTTTTAACGGCTGATGTAATATATTCGGCACCGTTTGAAATTGCGGCTTTATAAAGTGCTTCGGCAACGTGATTTGCATTATCGGATTCAGGGAACACCCTTCCCCCTCTTTCAACCTTGACGCTTACACCCATTTCATCCATAAAAGCCATAACGTCATAGTTTGAAAAAGCAGAGAATGCACTGTATAGAAACCGGTTGTTTCTTGGGATGTTTTCCATTATTTCGTCCATATCTGCAATGTTTGTTATATTGCATCTGCCCTTTCCGGTGATTCTTACTTTTCTGGCAGGGAATTTATTTTTATCAAAAATATAGACCTTTTTATCCTTTTTTGAAAGTGCGTATGCTGCCATAAGACCTGCAGCAAGTCGGAGGCCAAGCGGTCTTAGGAAGACAAGTCCAAACAGCAACTCCTTGGCTCACAGAACGACATGGCTACGATCCGACTTGGTGATTCTTACTTTTCTGGCAGGGAATTTATTTTTATCAAAAATATAGACCTTTTTATCCTTTTTTGAAAGTGCGTATGCTGCCATAAGACCT
>JAZNSA010000038.1:0-2773 GCA_045590935.1 Clostridia bacterium
AGCAGAATTACCGCTCAACTAAAAATATTTTGAATGCGGCAAATGCCGTTATTGCAAACAATGTCGGACGAAAGGAAAAAAAGCTTTGGACAGAAGGCGAGGACGGAGAAAGCATATACGTTTCAAACCTTGAAAATGAGCACGAGGAAGCAAATTATGTTTTGCGGGAGATAGACAGAAAGGTTTCCGAGGGTGAATATAATTTTTCGGATTTTGCTATTTTGTATAGAACAAACGCGCAGTCCCGTATTTTGGAGGAAGCATTATTAAAGGGCGGAATACCGTATAGAGTTTTAGCGGGACTAAGGTTTTATGACCGAAAAGAAATCAAAGATGTTTTGGCGTATTTAAAGATTATATATAACCCTGCGGATTCGGTTAGCCTAAAAAGGATAATTAATGAGCCGAAGCGCGGAATAGGGCTGACAACTGTTTCTAAGGCAGAGGCAATTGCGCAAGAGAAGGGATTAAGTCTTTATGAAGTGTTTAAAAAGGCGGATATATATCCCGAAATAATAAGGAGCAGTGCAAAAATTTTAGAGTTTATTAAAATGATTGAAGGCTTTAAAGCTGACATAGAAAATATGCCGCTTTGTGATTTTGTTGAAAAGGTTATTTTAAAGTCGGGATATAAGCAAGCCTTGATTGTTGAGAATTCTATTGAGGCGCAGAGCAGAATAGAAAATATAGATGAATTTCTATCCGCAGTTAAAGAGTATGCGGATAGCGCTGAAAATCCTGAGTTTGGGGATTTTTTGGAGTCTGTTGCGCTTGTTGCGGATATTGACAATTATGATGAGGAGCAGTCAGCCGTTGTTTTGATGACTGTTCATTCGGCTAAGGGTCTTGAGTTTCCTGTTGTATTCATAACGGGAATGGATGAGGGCATTTTCCCGGGAATGAAGGCATTGGATGCGGAAGATGACCTTGAGGAAGAAAGGCGACTTTGCTATGTTGCAATAACGAGAGCAAAAAAGCAACTCTACTTAACGCATTGCAGTTCAAGAATGATTTTTGGAACAACGAAGTTTTATGCTAAATCTCAGTTTTTAAGAGAGATACCTGAGGATTTAACGGTTGAGTTTGGCAGAAAGGCGAAAAGCAGACGCAGTGAGTTTTCGGGAAATGGTGGTTTGGCGTGGAGCGGATATGGAGAAAGCGGCAAAACGCCTGCAATTTCGAAAAGCGATGTTGTTGACTTTATTAAGGGAAACAAGAGTACGTTATTTGAGAAGTTTGATATAAGGAGCAGTAAAAATGATTCTGCGGCAGAGCTTAATTTTGAGGTCGGGGACAGAGTCAGTCATAAAAAGTTTGGAGAGGGCGTTATAAAAGCAGTTGTGCCTATCGGAAGAGATAAAAAGGTTACTGTCGAATTCGAGAATGAGGGCACGAAAAATATGATGGCGATGTTTGCTAATCTTAAGAAAATCTAAAATATATGAGTATGTATATATAGTCGCAAACAATGAAAGGTTGGATAAAAATGAGAGATATTAATTTAACAATGCTTACTGATTTTTATGAGTTTACAATGGCTAACGGTTATTTTGAACATGGCTTCAAGGATAAGATAGCATACTTTGATATGTTTTTCAGAAAAATTCCTGATGATGGCGGATATGCTATTATGATGGGAACTGAGCAAATTTTAGAGTATTTTGAAAATCTTCATTTTGATGATGAGGATATTGAATATCTAAGAGGCAGAAAAATTTTTAATGAGGGATTTTTGGAATATCTTAAAAATTTCAAGTTTGAGTGCGATGTGTGGGCAATCAAAGAGGGAACGCCGATTTTTCCGGGTGAGCCTATTGTTACGGTTAAAGGACCTGTTATTCAGGCTCAATTTGTTGAAACGATGATTCTTTTAACTATAAACCATCAGAGTCTTATTGCAACAAAGTCTAACAGAATTGTGCGTGCGGCACAAGGAAGAGCTGTTATGGAGTTTGGCTCAAGGCGTGCACAGGGTTCAAATGCGGCAATTATGGGCGCAAGAGCCGCTTATATTGCAGGATGCGCTGGAACGGCGTGTACAATCGCAGAAAGAGATTTTAAAGTTCCCGCTCTTGGTACTATGGCGCATAGTTGGGTACAGCTTTTTGACAGTGAATATGAGGCTTTTAAGGCGTATGCGCAAACATATCCTACGGGATGTACACTTCTCATTGACACATACAATGTTTTAAAGAGCGGACTTCCAAATGCAATAAGAGTTTTTGATGAGGTTTTGAAGCCAATGGGCGCAAGACCTGCGGGAGTAAGAATAGATAGCGGAGATATAACATATTTAACTAAGAAAATAAGAAAGATATTGGATGAGGCGGGATATAGCGATTGTAAGATTGTTGTTTCAAATTCGCTTGATGAATTTATAATAAGAGATACCCTTATGCAAGGAGCGTGCATAGATTCATTTGGAGTTGGCGAAAGGCTTATAACGTCCCGTTCGGAGCCTGTTTTTGGCGGAGTTTATAAAATTGTCGGAGTTGAGGATGAAAGCGGAAATATTATTCCTAAAATTAAGCTTAGCGAAAATGTTGCGAAAATAACAACGCCTTGCTTTAAGCAGGTACACAGGCTATATGAAAACGAAAGCGGCAAAGCAATTGCCGATGTTATTTCACTTCATGACGAGGTTATAGACGATACAAAGCCTTATGAGATTTTTGACCCTGAACATATCTGGAAGAGAAAAACAATAACAAATTTCAGAAGCGAGCCTCTTTTGGTTAAAATGTTTGAAGGCGGCAAAAGGATATATAAAAGC
>JAZNSA010000039.1:0-2995 GCA_045590935.1 Clostridia bacterium
TTAACTATTAGAATGGCTGAAGAATTAACTACATATTTAAAAAAATTGGATATAAAAGTAGCTTATCTTCATAGTGAGGTAAAAACTTTAGAAAGATTAAAGATAATAAGGGATTTAAGGCTTGGAAAATATGATGTTTTAGTTGGTATTAATTTACTTAGAGAAGGGCTAGATATCCCAGAAGTTTCACTAGTTGCAATTTTAGATGCGGATAAGCCTGGATTTTTAAGATCAGAAAGATCTTTAATCCAAACAATAGGAAGAGCAGCAAGAAATGCCGACGGAAAGGTTATTATGTATGCTCAAGTTGTTACAGATTCGATGAAACGAGCGATAGATGAAACAAATAGGCGTAGAAAAATCCAAATGGATTATAATGCCAAGCATAATATTGTTCCAAAAACAATTCAAAAGGGTATAAGAGAGGTTATTGAGGCAACAAAACCCGAAAAGTCAATCCCTGAAAAGAAAACGGAAGAAAAAATTGACAGAGAAGAACAGATAAAGAGTCTTACAGCGCTTATGAAGCAAGCAGCAAAGGAACTTGACTTTGAACTTGCGGCAAAGCTTCGTGATGAAATAAAAATGCTTAGCGAAACGGAGGAGTAGTATTGGATAACATAAAGATTGAGAAAATAGTTTCAATTCTTACTGAGAGAGCAGATGCGGCGTTTGTTTTTGTTGCTGACCACAGAGAAACTGACGATTTGTATGATGTATTGTACTATAGCGAGCTTGAAATTGAAGAATACGATTTGAGAGTTGTAGAAAGAGAGCTTGAAAAAATAATTGGATATGATACCGAGCTTAATAATTTAAAAAATTGTGATTGTTTATTCATAGGAGAAATGTTATTGGATGCAAAGCTTGTGTTTTGCAGAGATGAAAAGGAAAAAAACAGATTTTTGGCATCTGTTTTTCAACAAAGAGAGCTTATGAATATAAAAAGAGAGATTATGAAGGTCAGAATAAAGGAAAGCGGCGTTGCGTATGAGCAATGAAAAACGGAAGATTGGAGAAGAAAATGAGTAGCGAAACAATTAGAATTAAGGGAGCAAGAGAGCATAATCTTAAAAATATAGATGTTGAAATTCCAAGAAATAAGCTTGTTGTTTTAACGGGGCTTTCGGGTTCAGGTAAATCGTCGCTTGCTTTTGATACGATTTATGCTGAGGGTCAAAGAAGATATGTTGAATCGCTTTCGTCGTATGCACGTCAGTTTTTAGGGCAGATGGACAAGCCTGATGTTGACTATATTGAGGGGCTTTCTCCCGCAATAAGCATCGACCAGAAAACAACAAGCAAAAACCCACGTTCAACAGTAGGAACGGTTACTGAAGTATATGACTATTTGAGGCTTTTGTATGCAAGAATTGGTATTCCGCACTGCCATATATGCGGAAAGCCTATAGCAAGGCAAAGTGTCGACCAGATTGTTGACCAGATAATGCTTTTGGAGAAAGGGTGTAAAATAGTTATTTTAGCGCCCGTAGTAAGAGCAAGAAAAGGAGAGCACGCAAAGGTGTTTTCCGATGCAAGGAAGGCAGGGTATGTAAGAGTCAGGGTAGACTCGAATATGTATGAGCTTACAGACGATATCGTGCTTGAGAAAAACAAGAAGCACAATATTGAGCTTGTTATTGACAGGTTAATTATAAGGGAAGATATTTCTCAAAGGTTGACAGATTCTGTTGAAACTGCGCTTAAAATTTCCGACGGAGTTGTTATTGTTGACGTAATCGATGGAGAGGAAATGATTTTTTCGCAGAATTATGCGTGTGAAAAGTGCGGAGTAAGTATGGATGAGCTTTCGCCAAGAATGTTTTCTTTTAATTCACCATTCGGCGCTTGTAGTGAATGTGATGGTTTGGGTATTTTAAAGAGAATTGACCCGAATCTTGTCATAAGAAACAGAAAGAAGTCTATTCGTGATGGAGCGCTTGCTGTTTCGGGATGGAGAGCTCCTGATATTGATGACTCTATTGCTTCGGCAACTTATAAGGCGCTCGCAAAACACTACGATTTCAGTCTCGATACTCCATTTGAGGATTTGAGTGAAAAGGTTCAAAACATTCTTTTGTATGGTACGGGCAGAGAAAAAATAAAGATTGAATATAAAAGAAATTTTTCGAGCGGAATTCAGCTTGCGGAATTTGAAGGATTGGTTAATAACTTGCAGAGAAGATACAAGGAAACAACCTCTGAATGGGTAAGAAGTGAGATTGAATATTATATGTCTGATTGCGATTGTACAGCGTGTAGGGGAAAGAGGTTGAAGCCTGAAATTCTGGCAGTTACAGTTGGCAATAAAAATATCGATGAAGTTACAAGTATGTCGATTTCCGAGGAAATAAAGTTTTTTGAAAGCTTGGAACTGAGCGAAAGAGAGAAAAAAATAGCAAAGCAAGTTTTAAAAGAGATTAACGATAGATTGGGATTTTTGAAAAATGTAGGTTTAAGCTATTTGACGCTTTCTCGTTCGGCGGGAACGCTTTCGGGCGGAGAAGCACAGAGAATAAGGCTTGCAACTCAAATTGGCTCAAGTCTTATGGGCGTTTTGTATATTTTGGATGAACCAAGTATCGGATTGCACCAACGTGATAATGAGAAGCTTCTCTCAACGCTTAAAAAGCTTCGTGATTTGGGAAACACTCTTATTGTTGTTGAGCATGATGAGGATACTATGTACGCCGCAGACCATATTATAGATATTGGTCCAGGTGCAGGCGTGCATGGCGGAGAGGTAGTTGCACAAGGAGATGCGGAGGCTGTTAAAAAGGTTGTTGGCTCGGCAACAGGCGATTACCTTAGCGGAAGAAAGAAAATTCTTGTTCCCGAGCAGAGAAGAAAAGGCAACGGTGAATTTTTGAGTGTTAAGGGTGCGCACTGCAACAATTTGAAAAATATTAACGTTAAAATTCCTTTGGGAGTTTTAACTTGTGTAACGGGTGTTTCGGGCAAGTCGGATCGTAGCCATGTCGTTCTGTGAGCCAAG
>JAZNSA010000040.1:0-14525 GCA_045590935.1 Clostridia bacterium
GAGGAAGCGGTTGCAATGATCGATCCTCGTAACTTAGATACATTATTACATCCACAGTTTGATGCTGCTGCTTTAAAAGCAGCTACACCACTCGGAAGAGGTCTTGGTGCATCTCCTGGTGCTGCCTGCGGTAAAGTTGTATTTACAGCTGATGACGCTGTTGCATGGGCTGAAAGAGGCGAAAAAGTCGTATTAGTACGTCTTGAGACTTCTCCGGAAGATATCACAGGTATGAAAGCTGCCCAGGGTATTTTAACCGTTCGTGGCGGTATGACATCTCACGCAGCAGTAGTTGCACGTGGTATGGGTACATGCTGTGTATCCGGTTGCGGCGATATCAACATGGACGAAGAAAACAAGAAGTTTACTCTTGCAGGTAAGACATACGTTGAAGGCGACTATATCTCCATCGACGGTTCTACAGGTAACATCTTTGACGGTATTATCCCCACAGTTGATGCTGAAATCGTTGGTGAGTTCAAGAGAATCATGGACTGGGCTGATAAGTTCAGAACACTTAAGGTAAGAACAAACGCTGATACACCTGCTGACGCTAAGAAGGCAGTTGAGCTCGGCGCTGAAGGTATCGGTCTTTGCCGTACAGAGCATATGTTCTTCGAAGCTGAAAGAATTGCAGCATTCCGTGAAATGATCTGTGCAGACACAGTTGAAGAAAGAGAAGCAGCTCTCGACAAGATTCTTCCTTATCAGCAGGGCGACTTCGAAAAGCTCTACGAAGCTCTCGAAGGCAACCCCGTAACAATCAGATTCTTAGACCCACCGCTACATGAGTTCGTTCCTACTGAGGAAGCTGATATTAAGGCTCTTGCAGCAGCTCAGGGCAAGTCTGTTGAAGAAATCAAAGCTATTATATCTTCACTTCACGAGTTTAACCCAATGATGGGACATCGTGGATGCCGTCTTGCAGTAACATATCCTGAAATTGCAAAGATGCAGACAAAGGCAGTTATTCGTGCTGCTATCAATGTTAAAAAGGCTCATCCTGATTGGAACGTTGTTCCTGAAATCATGATTCCATTGCCTGGCGATGTAAAAGAGTTTAAGTATGTTAAAAATGATGTTGTTGCAACGGCTGATGCTGAAATTGCTGCAGCAGGAGTAGAGCTTAAGTACGAAGTTGGTACAATGATGGAAATTCCAAGAGCTTGTTTGACAGCAGACGCTATTGCTACAGAGGCTGAATTCTTCTGCTTCGGTACAAACGACTTGACTCAGATGACATACGGCTTCTCAAGAGACGATGCAGGTAAGTTCCTAGAGGCTTATTATGATGCAAAAATCTTTGAGAACGACCCATTTGCTAAGCTTGACCAGACAGGCGTTGGCCAGCTTATGGAAATGGCTGTTGAAAAGGGTAAGAAGGTTAGAAATACAATTCACTGCGGTATCTGCGGTGAGCACGGCGGAGACCCTGTTTCTGTTGAATTCTGCCACAAGATTGGTCTTGATTATGTATCATGTTCACCATTCCGTGTGCCGATTGCAAGACTTGCAGCAGCTCAGGCAGCTATCAAGGACAATAAATAATTGACATTTGTTGATTTGGGGCAAAGCCCATTACAACAATTTAGGCAAAATTAAATATCAAATGAGGCTTGTGAACGAAAGTTCACAAGGCTCATTTTTTGTATAATGGCAAACCTTGTTGAGTATGTTCAAAATGGCATTAAATGGGCATTTGTTGGCATTTGTGCAGGGCAGATTAGGGCAAAATTGAGCCATATTGAGCCAATAAAAACAAATCAGTATGAAAATACAAATTATAAAACCATTTGCCCCTAAAATGATATTTCACTTTACCCCTAAACATTTATGTTAAATTTATAAAATACGAAAAACCTTGCCGGAGAAATCTGACAAGGTTTTTTGTATATCTATTATAGAAAAAGATATTGTATTTTTAAAAAAGTGATGTTGCAATTAAATATATAAGTCCGCCGACAAAAGAAGTGCAAATTCCAAAAACTATAACGGGACCGGCGATTGAAAACATTTTTACTGCCATACCTAAAATGAAGCCTTCGCTTTTAAATTCCATTGCGGGCGAAACTATTGAGTTTGCAAAGCCTGTTATTGGAACAATAGTTCCCGCACCCGCTATTTTTGCGATATTATCGTAAACATCAAGTCCCGTAAGGAGTGCACCAATAAAAATAAGAGTTATGCTTACGGCAGAGGAGGCATCTGTTTTGTCAAGACCGAGAAAAATATAAAAATCTAAAAAGCCTTGCCCAATCGTGCATATAAGCCCACCAAACAAAAATGCGAAGCACATATTTTTTAACACAGGGGATTTTGGACAAAAAGAGTCAGAAAATTTTTTGTATTCGTTATTTGTCATCTGTTTCATATTAATATTCATAACCTTTCGATGTTTTTGTGTTAGTATGCATAATAATATAAATGAATATGCAAAATAATAAAAAATAAATTAAAAACAAGAAAGCAGGGAAAAAATGAATAAGATTGCATTTTATGATACCAAGCCATACGATGAGGAATTCTTTAGAGAAGCCAACAAAAACAATGAATTTAATATTAAGTTTTTTGAAAGTAAGTTAAACGCAGATACGGCACAGCTTGCAAAGGGTTGCGATGGGGTTTGTGCATTTGTAAATGACACAATAGACGAAAACGTAATAAATACGCTTTATGAGTTGGGCGTTAAAATTATCGCTATGCGTTGTGCGGGATATAACAATGTGGATTTTAAAAAATGCTTTAATAAAATTCATATTACGAGAGTTCCGTCGTATTCGCCTTATGCCGTTGCGGAGCATGCGATGGCTATGATTTTGATGTTGAATCGTAAGCTTCATAAGGCATATATAAGAACGAGAGATTTTAATTTCAGTTTAAATGGGTTTTTGGGGTTTGATTTAAAGGGAAAGACCATAGGAATTGTTGGAACGGGAAAAATCGGGCAGGTTTTTTCAGATATATGCTCAGGATTTGGAATGAGAATTTTGGGATATGATTTGTACCCTGCGAAGGATACAAAAATTGAGTATACCGATTTGGATACGATTTATAAGGAAGCTGATATTATTTCTTTGCACTGTCCGCTGACTGATGATACAATGTATATGATTAACAGAGAAGCAATTGGAAAAATGAAAGAAAAGGTTATGATAATAAATACGTCAAGGGGACAGCTTATTGATACAGACGCTCTCCTTGAGGGACTTAAGGATGGCAAGGTTGGCGCTGCGGGACTTGATGTTTATGAAGAAGAGGCAGAACTTTTCTTTGAAGATTTTTCAAATAAAATTATTTTAGATGATATTTTATCGAGGCTTGTTACCTTGCCTAATGTTTTAATAACTTCGCACCAAGCGTTTTTCACAAGGGAAGCACTTTCAAATATAGCAGAAACAACGCTCGACAATTTGAGAAGTTATTTTAACGGCGGTGAGTTAAAAAATGAAATTTGCTACAATTGTATAAAGAAGGGAAATTGCGAAAGAAATGGTGGAAGATGCTTTTAATGCTTGACACTTTTTGATTTTAGGTGTATTATATTAAGGAAGAATTCAGAAAAGAGGGATAAAATGAGTGAATGTAATCATAATTGCGAAAGTTGCGGCGAAAACTGTGAGAGCCGTCAGCAAGAAAGCCTTTTGGCGCCGTTGAATGAGCATTCAAGCGTAAAAAAGGTTATTGGAGTTGTAAGCGGCAAGGGCGGAGTAGGAAAATCGCTTGTAACTTCGCTTTTAGCTGTTTTAGCAAACAGAAACGAGTATAAAACGGCGATTTTAGATGCGGATATAACAGGTCCGTCTATTCCTAAGGCTTTTGGAATTAAGGAAAAGGCAACCGGTAACGAGTTTGGAATTTTTCCTGCAAAAACAAAAATGGGAATAGATATTATGTCTATAAATTTGCTTTTAGAGGATGAAACAAGTCCTGTTGTTTGGAGAGGTCCTGTAATTTCGGGAACTGTTAAGCAGTTTTGGACAGATGTTTTGTGGGAAGATATTGACATTATGTTTGTTGACTGCCCTCCCGGAACGGGCGATGTTCCGCTGACTGTTTTCCAATCTATTCCGATTGACGGGATAATTGTTGTAACGTCGCCTCAGGATTTGGTTTCAATGATTGTTGGAAAAGCCGTTAATATGGCGAAGATGATGAATATTCCTATTTTGGGAATAGTTGAAAATATGTCATATTTCAAGTGCCCTAAATGCGAAGAAAAGCATTATATATATGGTATGAGCGATATTAATGCTGTTGCAGAGGCTCATGGAATTAAAAATATTTCTCAAATTCCGATTGATTCTAAGCTTGCTTCGGCAGTTGATGCGGGAATGGTTGAGCTTTTTGAAGGAAATTGGCTCGATAATATGTTAGAAGAAATTGAAAAGCTTTAATTTTTTTCAAAATATGTTTTACATATTTTGAAAAAATTACGTCAAAAAACCTAGTTTAAATAAATAATATGCACACATAATAATTTTAGCCCGATAAAAATATTATTAAGAGAGAAGAAAAGTTTTGAAAGGAGAATTTTATGTGTGATTTTATAAAAGGTGCTGCTATCGGAGCAGTAACGGGAGTTGCAATTGCACTTGTGTTAGACCCTATAACTCCGAGACAGAGGCGTAGAGCAATGAGAAAAGCAGGATACATCGTCAGTGATGTAAAAAAAGCAGTTCACAATGTTATGACACATTAAAAAAAAGCCATGTCAGATGAAAACATTTGACGTGGCTTTTTTATATGAAACAGGAGCCGCCCACACAGCTCCTGTCAATTTGAGTTTCAAGAAATTAATACTTTTTTATTTTACCAAAAAATCCTCTATAATATCTTTTAAATGAATGGGAGAAACTTTGTTTTTGTTGCAAAGCCTTTTTAGCTTTTTAACAAGTTTCTTATCAGTACTTACGTCGTTTATTTCAAATAAAACTTTTTTGCCTTCTGTTGCAGCTATGCCGTATGTATATAGTTGAGGGCAAATATCGGATGCAATTTTGCATACCTTATAGCACACCAAAAATATGCACCTCCTCGATATTGTTTTACATTCCCTTGAAACTCAACTTATTTTAACATATTTTTACAAACAAATCAATCGTTTTTATTATTTGGAATATTTTTCATAACATTTTCAACACAATATGTTGTATAAATTTGCATAATTTAAAAATTAACCACAATATGTATTAAGTGAGTTAGAAAAGATTTAACAATGTTGGCATAATTTTAAAGCTCTTTTCTGTATTCACCGGGGCTTTTTCCAACATTTTTTCTAAAGGATTGAATAAAAGGCTCGCTCATTAACAAAGGTATTTTTAGATTTCTGACAGATTGCAAAAAAAAATTATGATATTTGCAAAAAGTGCGAAAACTGTGCTTGCGTGAACAGGTTGGAGGCAAGCGCAAAGCCTGAAAAGGTATCTACAGGCGATAATCCGTACAGAGAGAAGTTTTTAGATGAAAAGTATACGGGAATAAGAAAAAATGAGTATGAAAAAACAAATGGATAAAAAGCTTATAGTATAAAAAACCCTCAAATTCCAAATTCGGAATTTGAGGGTTTTTTATTAATGCCTTTAGGCAGTTGAGCACAAAGTGCGAAACACACAACCATCCGCTATGTTTGACGGGGGTCATGATTAATCTTCGTCGTATACCTTTTGCGGATTAACAGTTCTGAAAAATACTGCTACTGTTCCTGGTCCGATATGAGTTGTAATAGTTGGGGAAAGAGAAGATTGATACCTTAAGCTGATATCACCAAAATTCTCTTTCAAGATTTCGAACAGTTGATTTGAACGGTCTCTTGCGTTACTGTCAACAAGAGAAAAACAAGGGTTTTCGAGGTCTATGTCCATAGTTTTAACCTTTTTTACCATTTTCGAGAAAACAGTTTTGCTTCCTCTGAATTTATCGATACACTCCATAAGTCCGCCCCTGACGGATAAAACAGGTTTTAAATCCAAAAGCGTTCCCGCAATAAGGCTTGCTTTGTTGATTCTGCCGTTTTTCTCAAGATATTTTAAAGTATCAACAACAACGCAAACGTCTAAATGACGGCGACAATCTTTTATTCCTTCAATAATTTCCTCAAGCGATTTTCCTTCGTTATTTAAGCGGATTGCTTCGTCTAGCATATATATGATGAATAGGGAAAACGCTCTTGAGTCAACAATCTCAATTTTTGCATCGGGAAATTCTTCAAGAATATTGTTTTTTGCCATATTTGCCGAATTAAATGTTCCGCTTGACAACGATGAAAGCGTAATGTATAAAATTGCATCATAGTCGTTTATATAACTTCTGAAGGTTTCTTCAAGCTCAGTTATTGGCGGCTGAGAGGTTTTTGGAACTTCGTTTGTTTCCTCAAGTAGTTTATAAAACTCCTCAACTGACAGGTCATCTCTTGAAACGCCGTTTGAAAAAGTTATTGGAAATTTCAAAACATGAACATCATTTTTCTTTGCATATTCTTCTGATATGTCTGATGTCGCATCAACGATGTATTTAATTTTCATATTGCACACCTTCCTTTTTGGTTTAATACTTTATAAAAAATAAAGCAAGAGTATTATATCATAATCTTGTATGCATTTCAATAAAAATTTAAAAATATGTATAAAATACAAATTAATCCCAATTAAATTTAGTAAGCGAGCCAACCTGCGAAAGAGCACTATAGCCTGTTTGACGCAAGGCTTCGTATACAACAATCGCAACGGAATTTGATAAATTAAGGCTTCTTGCTTCTTCAAGCATCGGTATTCTTATACACATTTGCTTGTTATTGTAAAGAAGCTGTTCGTCGAGACCTTTTGTTTCCTTGCCAAACATTATAAAATCGCCGTCCTTAAAAGAAACGTCACTATGCGTATTAATTGCTTTTGTTGAGGCAAAATAACAATTGATATTTTTATTTTTCTCAAAAAAATCATCAAGGTTTTCATAGTATGTTATATCTAAAAGGTGCCAATAATCTAAACCGGCACGTTTTAAATATTTGTCGGATATTGAAAAACCCATAGGCTTAATAATATGAAGCTTGCTGTTTGTTGCGGCGCAGGTGCGGGCAATATTTCCCGTGTTCTGCGGAATTTCAGGTTCGTGTAAAACTATATGAAAGCTCAAAAATAATCCCTCCGATATTTTTTTATAACACTATTATACAACGAAAACAAAATGAAATCCAGCATTTTTTGAAAAAAATAAGAAAATGATATAAAAAAACATAAAGCTTAGGAGGAAATAAAATGAATATAAGGACAGACCTTGCGCTTGAGGCGTTGGAAATTAAAAAGACTACCGAAAAGGATTTTGACGGAATTGAAATCAAAAATGAAGATATTGAAGAATTTGAGGTTGTTACGATGAAGGTCAAGACAGAAAAGGGAGAAGAAAAAATAGGTAAGAAAAGGGGGGAATATATAACAATAAATTTGCCCGATATGTTTCATCATAATCCCGAAAGCGATAAGAGCTTAATTGAAATTACAAAAAAATGCTTGCTTGAGCTTATTGGCGATATAGGAGGAAAGACGGTTTTGGTTGTTGGGCTTGGCAACAGAGCAATTACTGCCGACTGTATAGGACCGAAAGTTGTTGAAAAGCTTCTTGTAACGAGGCATATTTTTGAATATTTATCTCCTGAATTTTCAAATAATATGGAAAGCGTTTGCGCTATTTCGCCGGGCGTGCTTGGAATTACGGGAATTGAAAGCGGAGAAATAATTGCGGGGGTGTGCAAAAGGGTTAAGCCTGATTTGGTTATTGCGATTGATGCGCTTGCGGCAAGAAGGGCGGAAAGAGTAAGTCATACAATACAGATGTGTGATTGCGGAATAAGTCCGGGGGCGGGCGTTGGTAACAGACGAAACGCAATTGATAAGGAGCTTTTGGGAGTAGATGTTTATGTTGTTGGAGTTGCAACGGTTGTTGATGCGTATACGCTTGTTTGCGATGCGATAGGGAAAGAGGAGGGAGAAGAAATTGATTTTAAGGTTTCAAATATGATTGTTACGCCAAAGGATATTGATGCGCAGGCAAAAAGGCTTGCCGATGTTATTGCAAAGGCTATTAATTTGGCAATTCACAAGGAGCTTGACGAAAAGGAAATCTCGTATCTCGTTGAATATTAAAAATAATTGACTTTGTTTTTAAAATGGTATACAATATATTATAAGCCGATTGGCAAAAAATGAAAGTGGTGGAAAACATGAAAAGCTATAAAATTTCAGATGGCATCAGTGTGAATTATATTGAAGATAAGAAATTTAAAACTACGACGTTATTTATTGCAATAAGCACTCCGCTAAGAGAAGATGATGCAACGAAAAATGCACTTATTCCTTTAGTTTTAAAAAGGGGAAGTGCCAATTATAAAACGTTTGATGAAATAGAGAGAAAGCTTGCCGATTTGTATGGTGCAACTCTTGATTTTAATGTTGTAAAAAGAGGAGAAAATCAGGTTTTGTGCTTCGGAGTGAGTATGGTTTGCGATAAATTTACTCCAACCAATGAGGAGGTTTTAACTGAGGCGGCGGGGCTTTTGTTTGATGTTTTGTTTAATCCGCAAATTTCGGATGAAAGCTTTAATTTTGAATATGTTGAAGCTGAAAAACGCAACCTGTATGAAATGATTGAGGCTATGGTTAACGATAAGCAAAGCTATGCTCTTTGGCGCTTGTATGAAGAAATGTGCAGAGGAGAGGCTTTTGGAATAAATGAGCTTGGAAGAAAAGAGGATATTTCAAAGATAGACGGCAAAGGCTTGTTTAAGCAATATAAAAAGCTTATTTCAAGCTCGCCTATTGATATTTTTGTGTGCGGTCAAGCAAATATTGATGAGTTCGATAAAATGACAAAGAAATATTTGGAAAATCTTCCGTCGGGAGAAAGAAAATATCCAAAAACCGAGCCGCATAAGGCAAGAGAAACGGTACTTGAGGAAAAAGAGGAATTTGATGCAAATCAGGCAAAGCTGTCTTTGGGATTTTCAACGGGTGTAAAAAGGGGAACAGATAGATACTATAGCTTGATTGTTGCAAATTCAATTTTCGGAAGCGGAACTCATTCAAAGCTCTTTAATAACGTCAGAGAAAAGCTCAGCTTGGCGTACTATGCGTTCAGCAGAATTGATGCAAGAAAAGAAACGATGCTTGTAGGAATGGGAATTGAGGAGAAAAATTATAAAAAGGCGCTTGATGAAACGCTTTTGCAACTTCAGCTTATAAAGGATGGAAATATAAGCGAGGAAGAGTTTAATTCTGCTATTGCTTTTCTCATTAACAATGCAAAATCTGTGTACGACAGTCAAAGTGCAATGATAATGTTTAATTTGAATAATAAGATAGACGGAGAAGAAATGACGGTTGAAGAATACTGCGAAAAAATTAAAGCTGTTACTGTAGAGAGCGTTATCGATGCATTTTCAGACGTTAATCTTGATACGATTTATTTTCTTAAGGGAAAGGAGCGAGATAAGTGATAAATTTGGAAAAAAGATATGACGAGTTTTTAGATGAAACAATATATAGCGGTGAGCATAGCAGCGGCGTTAAGGTTTATATAATGCCAAAGGCGGGATACAGCAAGAGCTTTGCTATGTTTGCGACTAAGTATGGAAGCATTGATACGGAGTTTGATATAGACGGCAGACACGTTAAGATACCTGACGGAACGGCGCATTTTTTAGAGCATAAGATGTTTGATATGCCTGATGGAAGCGATGCGTTTTCAAAGTTTGGACTGCTTGGCGCAAACGCTAATGCGTTTACAAGCTTTGATGTTACGGCGTACTATTTTAGTGCAACTCAGAATTTTAAGGAAAATCTCGGAAATTTAATAGAGTTTGTTCAAACTCCGCATTTTAAAGAGAAAAGTATTCAAAAAGAGCAAGGTATAATTGGGCAAGAGATAAAAATGTATGATGATGACCCTAATTGGCGAGTGTTTTTTAATGCGCTTGATGCGATGTACCAAAAAAACACCGTTAAGCTTGACATTGCAGGAACAACATCGAGCATAGCAACGATTGATGAAAAGGTTTTAAATGATATTTATTCTGTTTTTTATCATCCATCGAATATGATTTTGTTTGTAGTTGGCGATTTTGACGAGAAGGATATTGCCGATTTCATAGATAAGGAGCTTAAGAATACTTGCGAGCTTCCTAAAATAACAAGAAATTACCCGAACGAGCCAAAGGAGATTAATAAGGCTTATGTTGAGCAAAAGCTCAGCGTTGCAGTACCGCTTTTTGCAATAGGATTTAAGGATTTGGATGCGGGAGATAAGGGAGATGCTCTTATAAGAAAAGAGATTGAAACTCAAATTCTTATAAATATGCTTTTCTCAAAGAGTGCGCCTTTATATAAAAAGCTTTATGAGGCAGGCTTGATAAACGAGAGCTTCGGAGCGGAGTTTAGCGCTTGTGAGCAATTCGGGCATACGCTTCTTGAGGGTGAGAGTAAAAAACCAAAAGAGGTTTATGAAATGATAATTGAGGAGCTTTCAAATTTAAGCTTTTCCGATGAGGATTACCGCATAGGAAAAAATGCGCTTTGGGGCGAATATATAAAAATGTTTAATTCAACGGAAGCGGCGGGCAGAAATCTTACAACGGGCTATTTAAACGGCGTTGACTATTTAAACTATAGGGATATTTTTAAAGGCGTAACCTTTGAGGCGGTTAAATCAAGGGCAAAAAAACATTTTACAAAGGAAAATTCAGTTTTGTCGATTGTTTTGCCGATAGATTAAAAGAAAACGAAAATGTATTTTGGAGGAACAAAAATGATTAACAATATCGAATTTCCCAACCTTGGAATAAAAATGGAGCTAAACAGAGTTGCATTTGAAATATTCGGAAAAGAGGTTTATTGGTATGGCGTATTGATTGGAATTGGTTTTATTTTAGCTGTTTTGTTTGCGTTTCGTCGCCGTGAAAGATATGACATAACGCCTGACAATATATTCGATTTTATTTTGATTGGCTTGCCGAGTGCGATTGTTGGCGCAAGGTTTGTTTATGTTATTGGCGACCCTTCGTGCAGAAGCGGCGGGTTTGCCGAGTGGATTGCCGTTTGGGACGGAGGCCTTTCAATATATGGCGGCTTGGGCTTTGCTGTGCTTGCTTGCTTGATATATTTAAAGAGAAAAAATATGAATATTTTAAGAACGTTAGACTTTGCCGCCCCATCATTTATGATTGGACAGATGGTTGGAAGATGGGGAAATTTTGTTAATGCGGAGGTCTATGGCAGAGAAACGAGTTCGTTTTTAGGTATGAAAATAAATGGGGCAGAGATGGTGCATCCGCTGTTTTTATACGAGATGCTATGGATGCTGGTTGCCTTTATTGCGCTTGTTTTGTACAGTAAGAAAAATAAGCATAACGGAGAAATTTTTTCTTTTTATTTAATTTGGTACGGAATAGGCAGAATATGGATGGAAAGTATGAGAGATGAGGTATATGTATTAAGAATATTTAATCTTCCGCTTTCTATTATCCTGTCCGTTTCTATTATTATTATCGGGGCACTTACCCTTATTTATACATACACTGATAAGAAAAAAGATACGGATGAAGCAAAAGATAGCGTTGAAGATGACGAAGAAAATGAGAATACCATTAACGAGGATGAGAATGGAGTAGATGAAAATGAGCGTTGAGCTTATTTTGGGCAGAAGCGGCTCGGGAAAAACAACGCTTTGCGTTGATGAGGCAATTAAAAGTGCGGCGCAAAACAATAGAGCATACATAATTGTTCCCGACCAATTCAGCCATCAAAGTGAAAAGAGACTTCTTGAAAAAACAAGCGCAAGCTTTGAAAATTCCGTCTCTGTCGTAACGTTTAAGCGTTTGGCAGAGCGTGTTTTTGAGCGCTCTTTTGCAAAAAAGAATAAACGCCTATCCCCCTCAGGCAAGTCTATGCTTGTTATGAGGGCGGTTTATTTGGAGCGGAAAAATCTTTCAATATACAAGAAAGTGGCTGAAAAAGGCGGATTTTCAAAAAAACTTTGCGATGTAATAAGCGAATTTAAAAGATACGGAATTGAGGAACAAACTCTTTTAGAGCTTTCAAATAAGACAACAAGCGAAATGCTCAAAAAAAAGCTTTCCGACCTATACCTTATATATAAACGCTACAACACCCTTGTTTCGTCGGAATATACTGATTCTCAGGATGATTTGTATCTTGCGGCGGCTATGCTTACAAAAATTGATTATTTGAGCGGAGCGGATATTTTTATAGATGAGTTTTCGGATTTTTTGCCGCAACATTATGCTCTTCTTGAGGTTATACTAAAAAGGGCAAAAAATGTTTCGTTCTACATCAAATATGATGATAGTGATTTCTTTTTTGAGTCTGCGTTTACTATTGATACTCTAAAGGATATTTGTTATCGCTTGGGACTTGATTTAAAAATAAGCAGACTAAAAGAAAATTTGAGATATAAAGAAAAGGCGGATTTGTTGGCACTTGAGTCGGAATATACGAAATATAAGACCACAGAATATAAGGGTAAGTGTGAAAATGTTTCAATTTTTGAGTCGTCGGGAATGTATGAGGAAGCGGAAAACCTGTGCGGAAAAATAGTTGAGCTTGTCAGGGACGAAAATTACAAGTTTAGCGATATCTGCGTATGTGTAGGCGATGTTGCATCGTATTTAAAGATACTGAAAATGTGCTTTGAAATGTATGATATACCATATTTTATGTCGGTAAAGGAGGCGGCTTCGGAAAATCCGTTTGTTAAAACAATTTTAGCGGCGATAAATGTTTTTAAATCAAATTATTCGTACGAAAGTATGTTTTTGTATTTAAAATCGGGATTTTCAAATTTGACGAATGACGAAACGGATATTTTGGAAAACTATGTTTTGAAGTACGGTATTTCAAAAAAACATTGGCTTTCGGAAGAAAAGTGGACATATAAAAACGATATTCTTGATGAAAATGAAGAAAATAACGAAAAAATTGAGGAACTACGAAAAAAAGCAATTGCGCCGCTTTTGAGGCTTCGTGAAAAAATCGGAAGTAAAAATACGATTAGAGAAGCGGCAATTGGCATATTTGAATTTATAAAGGAAATAGGACTAGAAAAAAAAGCGGCGGAGCTTATTGAATATTTTAAAGGGCAAAATAAGCTCTTTACGGCAAATATGTATTCCAAAACATATAATGGAATTTTAAATATTTTAGACCAATGTGTTTTGATTGCAGGCGATGACAAGGTAGGGATTGAACAGCTTTATAATATGCTTTCGGCAGGCTTTGAAAATGAGGTTCTGGCGCTCGTTCCGCAGATGGCAGATGAGGTTTGCGTAACCTCTGTTTCTGATGCTCGTGCGGCAGAGTGCAAGGTGATGTTTTGTATTGGTACGAATGTTGGAGATTTTTCTGTGTTTGCAGCCTCTGAGGGAATAATAACAGATGATGAGAGAGAAATAATTGAGGAACACGGCGTAAGAATGGCAAAAACTGCAAAGAGAAAGCTTGCAGACGACAGAGCAATTGTATACGGCGTTTTAACAAAGGCGACGGACAGGCTCTATTTAAGCTATTCTTTATCGGATGATGAATCGGGGGCTTTGCATTCCTCACCCGTTTGCGATAAGGTAAAAACGATTTTGGAAAGAGTTAGAATTTCAGACAACTTAGACCCTGAAAAAACCTATAAATATTTATATGCATCACAAGAGGCGGCATATTTAAACCTTTGTATGCAGCTTTCAAAGCATAGGCAGGGCGTTGAAATTGATGATGTGTGGCACGAGGTATACAGATATTTTTCCTCAAGAGAGGAGTTTTTGCCTAAAACTGATATTTTAAAGCGAGGATTAAATGAAAATGCGGCGGCTAAACAGCTTAGCAAAAAGGCGGTTGATATGCTTTATGAAAACGGAATTAATTCAAGCGTAAGCAGACTTGAAAGGTATGTAAGCTGTCCGTTTTCGTATTTTGTTGAGTTTACGCTAAAGGCGAAGGAAAGAAAGGTACTAAAGCTTGGAGCACCTGATATTGGCTCAATTATGCATGGAGTTTTAGAGGAGTTTGTAAAAAAATGCATAGAAACGGGGATAGATTGGAAAACGTTTGGCGAAGATGAGGTTTTGTCTATGCTTCAAACGGTAACTGCATTATACACGTCTAAGGTTTTTAATTTTTCTACCATTGATACGAAAGCTAACCGTTATTTGCTTAGCAGAATTGAGAAAAATCTTTTTAGATGTGCGATGCTTTTGGTGCGCCATATTCGGGACGGAAAGTTTGAGCCTGTGGGGTGTGAGGTTTCATTTGGGAAAAATTCGGATATAAAGGCAGCAATTATAGATTTAAGCAGCGGAAAAAAACTTAAGATACATGGAATAATAGATAGAGTGGATAAATTTGAGGATGAGAGCGGAACGTATTTCAGAGTTGTTGACTATAAGTCGGGCTCTAAGGAGTTTTCTCTTACAAAGCTTTTTTACGGAATGGATTTGCAGCTTGCGCTATATTTGAAGGTTATGTGCAATG
>JAZNSA010000041.1:0-5761 GCA_045590935.1 Clostridia bacterium
TTTGTCTTGTGTAAAGGAGGGTGGCACTTGTGCGTAGAAGGCTATGGCAGAAACTGAAATGTCTCCCCGTTACATGGGGAGACATTTTTTATATCTTAATATAACAACTAATTCTCATCTTGTATATCTTGTATCTCGCTATACATTTCAATCGAAAGCGAAACGCCGAGGCTTTTTGAAAGTGCCCTGTATTCCTCTGCCGCCTGCCTGTTCTCTCCGCCACGCTTAGTAGCTTTAATCATAAGGTTTTTCGGGGTTTCAAGCGGAGATATATATTCCATCGCAACAACGTCATACCCCTTTGCCTTTAAGTAAAGCGCACGCATCGCATCTGTTAAAGTATCCGCAAGACGCGCCTTAAAAATCGGAAAATCGCAAAGCGGCTTAAATGGCTCATAATTATACTGACTGAGCATTTCCTTATGGCAACAGGGGACGCAAATTATTGCATCAACCTTGTTTCTTATTCCTACGCCGAGCGCCATATCCGTTGCAGTATCGCAAGCGTGAAGCGAAACCATAAGGTCAATCTTTTCATCGGGCTGATAGCTGTTCATATCGGCGCATATAAATTTCATATTTCCATATCCGAGATTTTTTGCAATTCTTTCAGATTCTTTTATAACGCCCTCGTTATAGTCAACGCCAATAAATCCGCAATTCATTTTTAAAATATCACGCATATAATAATTTAAAACAAACGACAAATACGACTTTCCGCAAGCGCAATCCAAAACTGTAACCCTTCTGTCCTTCGGAAGCTTTTCAATAACAGGCTTTGCAAGCTCAATAAAGTGGTCGGTCTGATTATATTTTCGTATCATATCGTTTTTCAGCTTGCCGTCTTTTGTTAAAATTCCTATTTCAATAAGAAGCTTGTCCGCTTCGCCTATTTTTATTATATAATCTCTTTTTCCCTGGTCGATAACATTTGCCTGCGCCCCGCTATCCTTTTTAAAATCCGAGCTTCTTCTGTGCTGAGAAACGCCTCTGTCGCTTCCCTCAATTTCGATTTCTGCGCCTCGCTCAAAGTATGTAACAACTATTTTCTCGTAGCTTAAGCCTTCCGCCAAAATCTCTTTTGAAATGTCCGACTTTTTAATCGTTTTGCTTGTTCCGTTAAAGCGAAAAATAAAATCATCGTCGCTAGGCAAAACGCTTCCGACAAACTGCTTAACCCCCGATTTATAAACAAATTCTACCTTTGAAAAGAACTCAAAATTATCATCCAACCTTAATAAAATCGCATCAAAAAAGAATTTTATTTTATCAATTGTTTGCTTTTTCATTTCCTCAACCCCGCATTTTTTCTAAACATAGCAATATGCTCCTTATAGCTTTTTTGCCAAATAAGGAGCAATCACTTCTTTTTAATTATACATCATATACCAAAGCTTGTCAACCGCTTATCTCGCAAGCTTTTTTAACCTCAACGCCAAGGTCGGAGTCCTTCACGCATACAACAACGCTATCGCCCTCGCAAACGTCATTTTCAAGCATTTTTTCTGCAAGTAAATCCTCTATTCTGCTTTGAATTGCACGCCTTAATGGTCTTGCACCGTAAATAGGGTCGAAGCCCTCGTCTGCAATCAAGCTGACAGCATCATCGTTAAAGGAAATATTAATTCCGTTTGCCAAAAGCCTCTTTTTAAGCGTTTCAAGCATAAGCTCTGCAATCTTTTTGATTTCGTCCTTAACAAGCTTATGAAATACAATTGTTTCATCAACTCTGTTTAAAAATTCAGGACGGAAATTCTTTTTAAGCTCGGCTAAAACATTATCTCGTATTGTTTCGTAGTCATTATCAGTATCGGCTCTGTCATCTGAGGTAAATCCAAAGGTTTTTCCTTTGGTGTCCGTTATAAGCCTTGCGCCTATATTCGATGTCATTATTACAACTGTATTTCTGAAATCAACTCTTCTACCCTGAGAGTCGGTTAAAATTCCGTCATCTAAAATTTGAAGAAGAATGTTAAAAACGTCGGGGTGAGCCTTTTCAATTTCATCAAACAAAATAACGCTGTACGGCTTTCTTCTCACCTTTTCGGTAAGCTGTCCCGCATCGTCGTAGCCAACATATCCCGGAGGCGAGCCAACCATTCTCGAAACAGAATGCTTTTCCATATATTCGCTCATATCGATACGAATCATATCGTCCTCCGAGCCGAACATAGCCTCTGCAAGTGCCTTTGAAAGCTCTGTTTTACCAACACCCGTAGGTCCTAGGAATATAAACGAGCCAATCGGTCTTTTTGGGTCTTTAAGTCCAACTCTGCCCCTTCTTATTGCCTTTGCAACAGCGCAAACAGCCTCCTTTTGCCCAATTACACGCTTGTGAAGCTCGGCTTCTAAGTTGATTAGCTTTTCCGCTTCATCTGTCGTAAGCCTTGTTACAGGAACATTTGTCCACTCTGAAACAACGGCGGCAATCTCTTTTTCGCCAACACATTTCTGCTCTGTTGTTTCCTTGTCCTTCCAGCTTCCCTTAACAGCCTCAAGCTCTGATTTAATCTTTGCTTCCTCATCCCTGAGAGTCGCCGCACGCTCAAAATCCTGAGTTGAAACGGCAACCTCTTTTTCGGTTTTGTTCTTATTAAGCTTATCTTCAAGCTCTTTTAACTGAGGTGGCGCAGTCAGCGCAGAAAGCCTTACCTTTGATGCCGCTTCGTCAATAAGGTCAATTGCCTTGTCGGGTAAAAATCTGTCGGTTATATAGCGAACAGATAAATTAACCGCTGCTTTAATTGCCTCATCCGTAATTTTAACCGAATGGTGCGCCTCGTATTTATCACGAACACCCATCAAAATCTGTATGCTTTCCTCTTCGGTAGGCTCGCCCACTGTTATAGGCTGAAAACGGCGTTCAAGTGCCGAATCCTTTTCGATATGCTTTCTGTATTCCTCAAGCGTTGTTGCGCCAATAACCTGAATTTCGCCCCTTGCAAGGCTCGGCTTTAAGATATTTGAAGCATCAATCGCCCCCTCTGCCGCTCCCGCACCGATTATCGTATGCATCTCGTCGATAAACAAAATAACATTTCCCGCTTTAACAACCTCGCCCATTGCATTTTTAAGTCTTTCTTCAAACTCACCCCTGTACTTTGCTCCCGCAATCATAAGGGATAGGTCTAGGGTAAACAATCTCTTGTTTTTAAGGGTTTCGGGAACATCGCCGCTAACGATTTTTTGCGCCAGACCTTCGGCAACAGCAGTTTTACCAACACCCGGCTCACCGATTAAGCACGGATTGTTTTTCGTTCTTCTCGACAAAATCTGAACAACTCTTGAAATTTCCTTGTCTCTGCCGATAACGGGGTCGAATTTTCCCTCTTTTGCCATCTGCGTGAAATCTCTTCCAAATTGGTCTAAAGTAGGCGTTTTTGTTTTGCCCTGACTCTTTTGCTGAGTGTGCTCGTATTCTGCTGAATTATCTTCCTCGCTTCCACGAGTTACCCTTTCAATTATTTGAGTATAAACGCTTTGAATGTCTGCGCCCAAATCACGCAAAATCTTTACCGCAACGCTCTCGCCATCACGCAAAATTGCCATCAAGAGATGTTCTGTACCGATGAAATTATGGGTAAGCCTTCTTGCTTCCGTAAAACTAAGCTCAATAATACGCTTTGTTCTCGGGGTAAGCATAAGCTGAGAATTTTTCTCAATAGGATTATTCCTTCCAATAAGCTCTTCAATTTTTTCATAAACATCATCTTTATTAATTCCGAAGTTAGCCAAAATTTCGCCTGAAACGGCTGTTCCCTCGCCACAAAGCCCGTAAAGCAGATGTTCACTTCCTATATAGTTATGTCCAAACTCGCACGCAACCCCGTGCGCCGCCTTTAGCGCCGCTTGCGCTTTTGGCGTAAACCTACTGTCAAACATCATAAAAATCCCCTCCTAAATCTTTTCATTAACTATTTTTGCTCTGAATTTGTCTCGCATAGCCGCGCTAAGCTCACCGCCGTTTTCAAGGCATATATGCGCAGGCTCACACAAAACAATAAGCTCATTAATCTTGCTTAAATCCGTTAAGTCAAATATATTTAAGCAAACGCCAAGCTTCAAGGTTGACAAAAGCTGTCCGCACTCAGTTGAGGTAAGCTTCTTTGCATATTTTAACGTTCCGTACGCGCGATACACCTTGTCTGTCATTTCGTCTTTATTCATCTTATAAAGCTTATCACGAAGCTCTCTTTCAGTTTGAATAATCTGCTTTGTTATATTTTCAAGCTTGCGGATTATATCCTCTTCGCCAACCCCTAAGGTTATCTGATTGGAAAGCTGATACATATCGCCCTTGGATTCGCTTCCCTCGCCGTATATACCTCTCATCGTAAGCCCCATTTTTCCGATTTCACCAATTAACATATTCATTCTTCCTGCCATGCTGAGTGCGGGCAGATAGAGCATAACCGATGCCCTTAGTCCAGTTCCCGCATTTGTCGGGCATTTTGTTAAAAAGCCGTATTCCTCATGGTATGCATACGAGAGCTTTTTTCCAATCATATCGTCAAGCTCGCTTGCTCTTTTATAAGCCTCTCCAAGCTCAAGCCCCGCTCGTATAACCTGAAGCCTTATATGGTCCTCCTCGCCAAGCATAATAGAAACGCCGCTGTCCTTGCCTAAAAACACACTTTTGTTTTTTCCCTTTAACATCTGCGGACTTATTAAATGCTGTTCAACGAGTACTCTGCAATTAAGCTCAGGCGCATTATCAAGATTTAAAAATTCAAATTCCTCGCCCCCAAGAGCCTCTCTTACCGCATTTGAAATTTCCTCTGCTTGCTCTTTTGTATAATTTGGCGGAAAGGCAATGTCTTTTGAATTTCTCGCAAGGCGAATTCTCGTGCTTACAACTACGTCGTTATCCGCACCGCTGTTTTTATACCACATTTTCATAGCTTTCCACCTTCCCCTTCAAGTGCAATTATTTTATCTCTGAGCGTTGCCGCTTCTTCAAAATTTTGAAGCTCAATTGCCTCGCTAAGCTTTCTTCTTAGCTCATCAAGCTCGCTTTTAGCCTTGATTTTTTCGCTCATCTGAGCGCAAACCTTGCCCTTATGCTCGCTTGATGTATGAATGTTTTCAAGAACCTGCTTTGTATATTTTCCGAAAGCATCATAGCATTTTCCGCACCCGAACTTACCCTCTCTTAAAAATTGCGCCAAGCTCATCGAGCAATTCGGACACGAAATATTATTGGTAGAAACGCTCGTCATTGGCTTAAAATTGAAAAACTCATCATCAAAAAAATCCGATAAAAAATCATATAACATAAAATCAAACTCCTTCCAAGCTTATCAGCATATTTTTTAAAACCTTTGCCCTGTAATTGTCCCTTATCGGCGAGTTAAACGGAATAATTCTATCCGAAACCGCCGCCAGAATAATATTTTTCTCTCTTAAGGTTATTATTCTGTCGCTTAGCATATTCGTAAGCATAGCCGCCGCCGAATTAAAGCTTATCTCATCGCCTATTGCATTAACAACGTGCATTATATAATTGTTATTGCCAATATTTACCTTCTTTATTCTTATATACCCGCCACCGCCACGCTGACTTTCAACAAGGTAACCACGCTGGTCTGTAAACCTTGTTGCTATAACATAATTGATTTGCGACGGTGCACACGAAAAATGATTTGCAAGCTCATTTCTTTTTAATGTAACATCCGAATCGCTTTCGAGCATATCCAAAAGAAACTGCTCAATAATGTCGCTGACCTTCATATTATCACTTCCTGACACATTTTATTTTTTT
>JAZNSA010000042.1:0-2870 GCA_045590935.1 Clostridia bacterium
GGAGCTGTCAGCGAAGCTGACTGAGGGATTGTAAAAAATAGCAATTAATTATCGTTTACTCAAGGGGAAGGTGGGCATAACAATTTTATGTTTTTTCATCATAAAACCATAATTATTTTCATCTGTCAATTTTCTAAAACAAAGCAATCTGCAATATCGCCCTCGCTTCCAACAACAGCATCGGGGATTTTAACGCTTACAAATCCATCAGCCTGAGTAAATTCAAGCTTTTTGCCTAGTCTCATAAAAGTACTTCTCTTAACATTCCCATCGTATGGAATTTTATATTCCGAAACGATTTTTTCTTCATTGCTACTCCCCTCCGCTTAAAGTTAATTATTCCTATAATAATTATAAATAACTGTCGCCGCTTCCGCTCTTGTCATTTCCTTTAGCGGATTAAAATTCCCTTCCATATCACCTGAGAAAACCTTTTTTGCCGCGCATATCGCAATATGTCCGACAGTGTCCTGATTAACCAAATGGCTATCCTTAAACGGATACTTAAAAATTTGCCCGTACTTTGCAATCTCATAAAATCCCATATCGTACGTTATATACTTTGCCGCAATTTCACGAGTAATAACCCCGTTTACATCAATTTTTAAATCAAGCTCTTTCTTTTCTGGCTCAACAATTTCTATTTTTGCACAAAGCGCCTCATCTGTTGCATTATAAACAAATTTTGCAAACGTTAAAAACTCTTTAATAGTTATTGCCTTATCGGGGTTAAAGCTTGGGTTGTCTATAAAATATCCGTTGTCTGCCAATGCTTTTATAATATCCTCTGCCCAATGCCCGCTTATATCGTCGTACTGCTTAACGGCAACGCCGCTCTCCTCATTTTTTGCTAAGCTTTCGCCCGTAAACGGATTAATTTTAACATACGGCTCTTTGAAAACATACGCTAAAACATAATTTTCGCCGTTGTATACATAGCATTTTTCAAACTTTCCGTAAGTTGCCAAAGCCTTCATAGCCTCACTTTGTCCTATAACGCTTGAAATATCGGCAAATTCTAAGCTTTCATCTATGCTCATCTGATAATTTTTTATTACTCCGTCGTGAGCGGCTCCGATAGATATGTACTCTCCCTCAACCCTTACGCCGTTTTTAACTCTGTCAGCTTTAAAATCTACTCCATACTTGCTTACATTTGCCTCAAGCTCTCCGCACTCTACAATTCTTGATGGTGCATACTTTTCTAAAAACGCCTTTACTTTAGCCGTTACATCTTCGCTTGCAACGGTTGCCTCCGCTATCTGTTCTCCGTCGTAGGAAGAATAGTAGCTTAAAAGCTCGCCGCTTTTTGCATTCAAATTCGCATTTGCGTATTTATATTCTTCTCCCTCGGGCGAATTAAATCCCAAATTCCAAAAATAGTTTTCTTTTTCATACTCTTTTGAAAGTCTGTACGACGTAGCATCCAAATAAAATTTGCCTTCCTCGAAAAATGCATCCTTAACAATTTTTTCAGCATCGGCTTTATCTATTAATCCGCTCACATTTTCAATCGCCTTAATCTCCTCAGGCGTAAATGCGCCTCCTGCCGCCTCAAGCTCTGCTTTAGAAGAATCCGTAGCCGCACCATTTATTGCCCGATACCCCTCGCTTGATTTAAATGTTATTTCTTCTCCGCTTTCGACATCAATCGCAACATTCCCTTTGTTTTTCAAAGCATAAACAGGCTCGGTAGACTTTTCTAACTTGTTATCTTTTCTATCGTATTTAATCTGATATAAAAGCTCTATACCGATTTTTTTAAGATATGCCTCTCTTGCGGCTTCCTCACCGAGCTGGTTTGCAACTGCAACAATCTGTTTTTTTGTTACGCCTCCGCTTGAATAGCTTGTAACCTTTTTTGAAACTCTGTCTATTGAAACATACGTTGTTCTGTTGTAGAGCTTAATGCCGTTCGCCGTTTCGCTAAACACGAAGTCGCTAGATATACCGTTGTTAAATTCATTTTCTAAAACAAGCGTGTTATATAGCTTAAAATCGACCTTTTTTATAAATTCCTTTGCCATATCAAGAGCCTCATAATGAGTCATATTTGCCATATTTATGTTCTGTTTCTCATAGCTTATATCATTATAGCTAAGTATAATTCCGTCGCTTGAAACGCTTGCTCTTATGCGCTTTCCATCCTCGCTTGACCAAGTTAAATTCCAAACAGACTCACCCTCGTTTTCGTAGCTTGAATAGTCGAAATTGCCGTATTCTTCAGGAATTTCAATAACAGACTTAACGTCGGTTATCGCCTTTTTTATGCCCTTATCATCGCTATTTTCTGCCATAGCCGTGCACAAATTAAGCATCATACATACTAACAAAATCACCGAAAAAATTCTTTTCATTTTTCAAACAACTCCTTTTGTTATTTTCAGGAAAAATCATCTTCCTTACTCATAATACTTTTTACAAGCCTGAAAGGTTGCATTTTTTATAATTTTTTATTTTTATTATTTGCCTGCAGCTATTTTTACGCATTCTTCATCAGCCTTAAGAACTTTAACAATATTTGAAAGGCGCTCTACGCTAACGCCTTTGCGATATTTAGCGCCTGAAGATAATCCGAACCAACAGCCTCGCTCTGCCCGTGCTTTTCCATGCATCCAATCGGAATAATGCAAAGCTTTCCCGAACGCTAAATCGCCTCCGCAAATTCCTCTTCTCTTAACTCATCCTAAATCATTTTCAATTTCCTCCCTCTAATTAAATTTTAAATTTATAATTTCAATTGCGTTTACGCAAAAATTCTCTTTTCAAGCTCAGCTCCGCATTTGATACAAAAATTTCTGTACGACCTCTGCACGGCGGATGCGGCACACCCTTTGAAATCTCTCTTTCTATATCCTCAATTGAAAATT
>JAZNSA010000043.1:0-2067 GCA_045590935.1 Clostridia bacterium
AACAATTTCAAAAATCGGCTCTTTTAGCGCAATTCTGATTTCCCTTGAAGAAACAGTTATATTTTTCGGCAACCCACTAAGCATATCTCTTCCTCTGATTGTCATTGTCATTTCCTCATCCAAATCGTACGCAGAGCCAATTTCAAGCTTAGCCGCTTCGCCTGTTCTATCGCCAATCATTAAATTATGCTCCCTTTTAATATATGCAACAATCGAGGCATCAAACGCATCTCCTGCAACCCTGACGGACTTACTCGTTACAATTCCGCCAAGCGAAATAATAGCAACCTCACTCGTTCCGCCACCAATGTCAACAACCATACAACCCGTAGGCTCTTCAACTGGAAGCCCCGCTCCGATTGCCGCCGCCATAGGCTCCTCAATCAAAAACACTTCTCTTGCACCTGCCTGCAATGTAGCCTCCTCAACGGCTCTTTTTTCAACTTCAGTAACCCCTGAAGGTACGCAAATAACAACTCTCGGTTTCGATAAAAATCTGGCAGGCGTAACCATTTTTATAAACTCACGAAGCATCGCCTGCGTAACATCAAACGCCGCAATTACCCCGTCTCTCATAGGTCTTATTGCAGTAATATTTCCAGGTGTTCTTCCAATCATATCCTTTGCCGCATTTCCAACGGCTAAAATTTTATCATTATTCATATCAATCGCAACAACGCTTGGCTCACGCACAACAATTCCCTTACCCTTTATATGCACAAGAGTATTAGCCGTTCCCAAATCTATTCCAATATCCTTTGCTAAAAATCCCATATTCTTTCTCCTTTATTCACTCATTAACTCACTTAATATATTTTCAAACAACCCAATCGAAAATCCGATTATGTTATCAAAATTCCCACAAACATCGCAAACAAATTTTTTAGCTCCGCCTTGAATTGCGTACGCCCCCGCTTTATCCATAGGCTCCCCGCTTTTTACATATTCAAATATCTCAGAATTTGTAAGCTTTTTAAATGTTACATCGCTCTTTTCATATTTACTTATCACCATACCGCTTTTTTTGCAAACAACGCACACCCCCGTATAAACCTGGTGCGTTCTGTTTGAAAGAAGCTTTAGCATAAGCCTTGCCTGGCGTTCATTTTTTGGTTTGCCTAAAATCTTTCCATTTATACATACAACAGTATCTGCCCCAACAACATACTTATCCCCGTTAATCGTTTTAGCAACATCGCAAGCCTTTAACATCGCAAGCTCTCTTACAAGAAGAGCCGCATCTTCAATATCTATATTCTCATCAGCATTAGAAACGCAAATTTCAAATTTGTATCCTGCGTTTGTTAAAATATCTTTCCTTCTGGGCGATTGAGACGCCAAAACAATTCTTCCGCTCTCTTTAATTTTGCTTAAATCAATCTTATCCATATCACAAATCCCTACATTTTGCATAAATATTTTTCACTACTGTTAAATGCTATTCCTGTAGCAACTCCCGAAATAACAGAAATAACAAGAAGCGGCGGAAGATATGTATAAATATATATCTCCGATAAAACCAAAGCCGCAACGCTTACCTGCGTAAAATTATGAGCCGCAGCCGCTACAATTGAAATTCCTACCCACGAAAGCTTTCTTTGGCTTACTTTTAAAATTATTATAACAACACAAGAAATAATCGCCGCAGGCACGCTATACATCATTGCGCTAATTCCGCCGCCAAACAAGCACCCTATAAAAGAACGCAACGCCGCAACGCACAACGCCTCTTTTGCTCCATAAACGCTAACCGCCGCCATAGTAGCAATATTCGCCAATCCAATTTTCCCCCCTGGAACAACTCCAAAAGCAGGAAAAAGCCCTTCCGCAACCTGAAGTACCAAGCCAATGCAAACCAAAAGCGCAAGCCTTGTGAGCTTTTTAATACGAAACCGCATCAACCTCGCCCCCTCCTACAAGCTTAACAATAACCTTATTTGGAACGCATACCGCCATATCTCCCGCATCGGTTATCTTTCCCATCTTAACGCACGACAAATCCGAACAGGACGACTCAAAAATTCTTGCGCCCTCGCCGTCTATAACTATTTTTCCGCCGTCATATTC
>JAZNSA010000044.1:0-9633 GCA_045590935.1 Clostridia bacterium
CAGGCCAATAAAAAACGCACTTGTGCGTTGCCAGTAGTATTAGGGCTTTGCCCGAAAATGAAACACCCCCCCTTTCACGGGGGGATATTTATTGGTCGGGATGACAGGATTTGAACCTGCGGCCCCTTCGTCCCGAACGAAGTGCGCTACCAAACTGCGCTACATCCCGAAATAAAATATTTAGTTTTTTCTATATTCCCGTGTCTGTGGGATAACATGTGGTCAAAACTGATTTGACCACATGTATTTTGTTTTTTAAGTCACCGTAAAGTGGCGGTGTTAAAAGGTTTGTGGGAGTTCGGCTGGATACTTGCGAATTGAATAGTACCGTGTCCCGAACGAAGCGCGCTACCAAACTGCGCTATATCCCGGAATAAAATATTTGATTTTTCTATCTCCAGTGTCTATGGGATAACATGTGGTCAAAACTTGTTTGACCACATGTATTTTGTTTTTTAAGTCGCCGTAAAGTGGCGGTGTTAAAAAGTTTGTGGGAGTTCGGCTAGATACTTGCGAATTGGTTAGTATCGTGTCCCGAACGAAGCGCGCTACCAAACTGCGCTACATCCCGATATTCAGTTTTTAACTTATGATTAAACGCATAAAAATACTGCCCATACGGGCAGTATTTTAAAACGCCCAAACTAAATTTTATTCAGCGAAATTATTCTCAACAAGAGCCGCCAAAGCATCAATTGCTTCCTTCTCATCAATACCATCAGCTATAACAGTAATTGACGTTCCTCTTGTTATTCCCAAAGACAAAACTCCAAGCAAGCTCTTTGCATTTACTCTTCTTTCTTCTTTTTCAACCCAAATACTTGACTTAAATTCATTTGCTTTCTGAATAAAAAACGTTGCAGGTCTTGCATGAAGACCAACCTGATTTTCAAGGACTATTTCCCTAGAATACATCTTGTTTCTCCTCCCAAAACGTAGAATAAACATTGTAAATATTAAAAATTTATAAGAACGCTCACACTAATACTATACTAGATTTTTTGCAATTAGTCAAGAGAAATTTTAATTAATTGTTAAATTTCTACCTTATTACCTAAACTTATGTTAAATTCGGGTAGCAATTTTATTTATATTTTCAGCTTTGAACTCTTTAAATGAATTATTATCAAGTGCATCTCGTATTTGTTTTGCCAAATTATTATAAAAATACAAATTATGAAGCACGCATAATCTTTGCGCAAGCATTTCCTTCGCTTTAAACAAATGCCTGATATATGCTCGGCTATAGTGCCTGCAAGCCTCACAGCCACATCCTTCTTCAATTGGATTTGTATCAAGCTCGTATTTTGAATTCATCATATTCATTATTCCGTTCATCGTAAAAACATGGCCATGCCTTGCGTTTCTGCTCGGCATAACGCAATCGAAAAAGTCTACGCCTCTGTCAACCGCCTCTATTATATTCGCGGGCGTTCCAACTCCCATAAGGTATCTTGGCTTGTCTTTTGGCATAAAAGGCTCAACAGAATCAATTATGCGATACATCTCCTCATGCGTTTCGCCAACTGCCAAACCGCCAATCGCATATCCATCTAAATCAAGCTCGGCAATTTGTTGCATATGCTCAATTCGTATATCGTCGTACGTTCCGCCTTGATTTATTCCAAAAAGCAACTGATTTTTATTAATAGTTGTTTCCTGTTGATTAAGGCGTGCCATTTCAGCCTTACAACGCTTTAACCAGCGTGCCGTTCTTGTAGCAGACCTCCTTGTATAGTCATATTCTGCGGGATTTTCTACACACTCATCAAATGCCATTGCAATCGTTGAAGCAAGGTTTGATTGAATTCGCATACTCTCCTCAGGTCCCATGAAAATTTTTCTTCCGTCTATATGCGAAGAAAAAAACACGCCCTCTTCCTCAATTTTACGTAGCCCCGATAGTGAAAACACTTGAAAACCACCGCTGTCTGTTAAAATTGGTCTGTCCCAATTCATCATTTTATGAAGTCCGCCCAGCTTATGAACAATTTCATCACCCGGTCTTAAGTGAAGATGATATGTATTTGAAAGCTCAACCTGGCAACCAACATTTTTCAAATCCATAGTTGAAACCCCACCCTTTATTGCCGCAATAGTTCCGACATTCATAAATACGGGGGTTTGGATAGTTCCATGTACGGTTGAAAATTCGCCTCGGCGTGCCCGACCTTCTGTTTTGATTAATTTAAACATTTTGTATCTCCTTGTTAATTATTCACTATTACTTATTATCTATTACTTTTGTTTAAAGGTTTATCCTTTAAACAATAAGCATTGCATCGCCGAAGCTGAAGAAACGATATTTTTCTTCAACGGCTACCTTGTACGCATTCATTATACTATCTTTGCCCGCAAACGCACTAACGAGCATTATAAGCGTAGACTCAGGAAGATGAAAATTTGTTATAAGTGCATCCACGCATTTGAACTTGTATCCCGGATATATAAAAATATCTGTCCAACCCGTCTGCGGCGCTAATCTTCCATTTTCGTCAGCAACCGTTTCAACAACCCTGTTCGACGTTGTACCAACGCAAATTACTCTTTTTCCATTTTCCTTAGCCGTATTAATTTTATCACAAGCATCCTGTTCTATAACATAAAACTCCGAATGCATTTTATGGTCTGTTATATTATCTGCCTTAACGGGGCGAAACGTTCCAAGCCCGACATGAAGAGTAACATAAGCTATATTTACGCCCTTATCCGAAAGCTTTTGCAAAAGCTCCTTAGTGAAGTGCAAGCCTGCAGTTGGTGCAGCGGCTGAGCCAGTATTTTTTGAATATACAGTTTGATACCGCTCCTTATCTGCAAGCTTTTCTGTTATGTATGGCGGAAGGGGCATCTGCCCAAGCTTATCTAAAATATTTTCAAAAACTCCGTCATAATAAAATTTTACAAGCCTATTTCCGTCGTTTACAATTTCTAAAATTTCAGCCCTTAAAAGTCCATCGCCAAATTCAAAAATAGCTCCCGGCTTCGCTCTTCTTCCCGGTTTTAATATAACCTCCCAAACATCCAACGAGCGTTTATTTAAAAGTAAAAATTCAATTGCTCCGTCTGTTCCGACCTTTTTTCCGTAAAGCCTTGCAGGAAGAACTCTTGTATCGTTCAAAACAAGGCAATCGCCCTCATTTAAAAAATCAACAATATCTCTGAAAATATGATGAGATATTTCTTTTGTATTTTTATCAAGCTTCAAAAGCCTCGACGAGCTTCTGTCGTCAAGAGGGGTTTGCGCTATCAGCTCTTGCGGTAAATCATAATAAAATTCTTGCCTTGTCAAGTAAATTCCTCCAAATTATTGATATTTTACAACCTCTACACCGCTGTAGTAAAATTTTATAATATCAGCATAGTTAAAGCCCGCCTGTGCCATACCTTGCGCTCCGTATTGGCTCATTCCTACGCCGTGTCCGTTTCCTCGTCCGTCAAAAATAAATTCATTTGAAACAACAGTATTTGAAGCCCTTGAAGATATGCTTTTGCTTGATGATGCACCCAAAACAGAAACATCACCATTAATTTTTGCAACTCCGTTTTGAGAAATTACGGATGAGCCGCTAAGCGCAACCTCGCCTTGCGACGTTGCCGACAAAGCATACACCTTATCACCGTTTGCTTCATTGCCGCTTATGTAAAAATATTGGCTTCTTAAATTAAAAAAGCTTCTGCATTTATCAAATGTTAAAATATGTTGCCCAGCCGTTCCTTGTATAACAAGCTTTCTTACCCTCATATCATTTCCACGCTCGGCAATCGTTAAGGATACAACATTTCCAATATTGATGCCGCTTTCAGAAAGCTTTGCTTCGATTTCAGCCGATGTGTATGGCACTTTCCATATATCCGATTTTATATTTGATACATCCTCATAAATATCCTGCTTGCTCTTTAAATAGTCAAGGCCTGCACCGCCGCCCCATGCAGAATAAACGTCCGCCGTTATTCCGCCGCTCATAGAATAGAAAAATGTTTCGGCAATTTTTCCGTTATACATAACGACCTCACCCGACGTATCATGAGCCGCTTTGTAGGTTGACGGGGTTTCCTTTTCCGTTCCTTTATATGCCTGCGTTCGTACGTCGTCTGTTACATCTATTCCGTACGCAAGATAACCTGTGCACCGTAGTGCGTACGACCTTGCTATAACAGCCTGTGCCTTAAGCGCCTCAGAATGCCACGACGGATACATCTCACTTCCTACAACGGATGCGAGATAGTCGTCCATTTCAACAAGGTTTATAGCTGACACGCCGTTTGAATATCTTCTGTCTGCCATAATTGCACCTCGATATTCTCCCTTTCCCGAAACCTTAACAAAGCCTTCGTTTGGTGCGGAAAAGCACAAAACATCGCTCTCGTTTCTAAATACAAACCCATAATTTCCCGCAAGTGCAAAAACCGTTTTCGTATCTAATACAACAGGCTTAAAATCTACCGCTGTCAACTGTTTAACGGAATCTACATACGAGCTCGCCTCCTCAACAGAGTTAAAAAGACCTATAAGAACGTGAAATTTCCCGTCTATATATCCGCTGTGGGCGTGCATACCCATATTTCGTATTACAAGCGAGGTGTTCATCGCAGTCGGCAGACTATCGTATGTCATATCGCTTATAAGATAAACTCCGCCGCCCTGCTCAACATATATGCTCTTTTCGCCTATTTGCACAAGCTTATTGAAATTTTTATCCCGTGCAAAGCCAATATTAAATCCGTTTGCACTCTCTGTAACAAATGAATATGGTGCACTTGAGCCAAAGTAAAGCCCCGCCCTTATATTTGCTGCGCTAACTTCGGCTACAAGTGCCATCATTATCATTATGGAAAGAAAAATTATTTTTTTAAAAAGCTTCAAAAAATCACCTTCCAAAATTAACTATATTGCATTTAACGTTTCTATAATACCTTTTGCTATTGCCTCCGCCGCCTTGCTCTGCAATCCTTCGTCCATAAGCTTTCCTCTGTCGCTCGGGTTTGAGATAAACGCATTTTCAACAATGACAGACGGCATATTTACATTTCTTATAACATACATACTACTTCCGTCTAAGAGCCCTCGGTTGTTTGTACCAAGCGCACCTGGCAAATATTTTAATATGTTTTTTGCAAGAAGCGTTCCCTCTTCGCTATAGCTGTTTGACGTATGATGCATAACAAGACTTCCGTTGACAGACGAATCCGCAAACGAGTTGCAATGTATGCTTACAAACAGCGATGCCTTTTTTGTGTTAGCAAAGCTTGTCCTTTCGGAAAGCTCCCAGAAAACATCTGTATTTCTTGTATACATAACATTAACGCCCGCATCCGCAAGCTTTTTATAAACCTTTTTTGTTATTGCAAGATTTATGTCCTTTTCATAACAAATTGTTCGCCCCTGTTCGTCCTTTCCTATTGCGCCAACATCCTTTCCGCCATGCCCCGCATCAAGAATAACAAGGGGTTTTTCAGGCTCAGGCGGGGTTTGGGTTTCGTCAGTTGGAAAATCAAAAGCTACCGTTGCAATTTTCTTGTCTGCCGAAAGAGTAACGCTGTATTCAGGAAATTCGTTTACATCAAACACAATTCTCGCACTATTTTCAAAATTTCCCGTTCGGATTTGCTCAAGCTTTTCTCCAATTAAATACGAGGAATAGAGCTTATTTGCTGAAAAATTTTCAAAATCAATAACGATTCTTTTCGGATTATCAAGCTTCATTACGTTATAATCACTTACAGGCGAAGGAAAATAAATTGTTGCTTTATTATTAGCATATTCAATTTCATCAACCAAAGGCTTCGGCGTTGGTGTCGGCGTTGGTGTCGGCGTTGGCGTTGGTGTCGGCGTTGGCGTTGGCGTTGGTGTCGGTGCTAACGCTTTATCCATAACGTGTATAATTCCGTCAGACGCGTAATACTCAACATTTTTATTCAACGTTTCCGATACAAACCTTATCGGCACCATAGTTTTTCCTATTCCATTGTATGCAACAAGCTTCGGCGCAATTTCCATCTGCACTTCTCTTCCGTTTACAATAGCCACACTACTGTTTAGCTGAAGCTCTATAATCGTTGTTGCACCGCAGATAAATATTTTACTCTCTTCAACACTATCACCCTGAGACCATAAAACATCTACGCCAAGTGCCTCGCAAATTTCTCTTATTGCAACAATACTTCTGCCGTTTTCCAAAACAAGCGGCGGAATAGGCACATCTATTTTTTTATTATTTACATAAACTCTGAATAACGTTCCATAATAATTGTGCTGCACACCATCATACGTAATAACCCCGCTGAACGACTTTGCGACCGCAAACCCATTTGTGCTGAAAATGAGCATCATAGCCATTATCAACGCCAAGCAAGATGCTACAAATTTTTTCACTCTTTCACCACCGTTCAAATTTTATTTTATATCATCAATCCCAAGTTGTCCGTCTATTTCACTATGCTTTGAATTTTCCCTGTTATACGGGATTTTCAAATGCTCATACGCAAGCGGCGTAAGAACTCTGCCCTTAGGCGTTCTGTTCAAAAATCCGAGCTGCAGAAGATAAGGCTCATAAACATCCTCAATAGTATTTGAATCCTCTCCGATAGATGCCGCCAAAGTGTCTAACCCTACAGGACCTCCCCCGAAATTGCGTATTATAGCCATAAGCATCCTTCTGTCGACCAAATCAAGTCCTAAATTATCTATATCCATCATCTTAAGAGCCTCGTCGGCAACGCTTTTTGTTATAACGCCGTCTGCCTTAACCTGAGCAAAATCCCTTACTCTTTTTAAAAGCCTGTTTGCAATTCTCGGCGTTCCCCTTGAACGGCGGGCAATTTCCTCCGCTCCGTCATCTTCAATATTTATTCCCAAAATATCTGACGAACGCTTAACTATTTTGCAAAGATCCTCTATTGTATACATTTCAAGCTTGCTTATTACTCCGAATCTATCACGAAGCGGCGCAGTTAAAAGACCTACTCTTGTTGTTGCTCCAATAAGCGTAAATTTCGGCAAATCAATTCTTAATGACCTCGCCGACGGACCTTTTCCGATAATAATATCTAAGGCGTAATCCTCCATAGCGGGATACAAAACCTCTTCAACGCTTCGGCTGAGCCTATGTATTTCGTCGATAAAAAGAATATCATGCTGCGACAAATTCGTTAAAATAGCCGCCAAATCTCCCGCCTTTTCAATTGCAGGACCGCTTGTTATTCTTATGCTCACGCCCATTTCGTTTGCAATAATTCCCGCAAGGGTTGTTTTTCCAAGCCCCGGTGGGCCGTAGAGCAAAACGTGGTCTAACGCTTCATTTCTTGAGCGAGCCGCTTCAATATATATTTCAAGGCTTGACTTAGCCTTTGTCTGCCCAACGTATTCTTTAAGACTTCTTGGGCGAAGTCCCGTTTCGATTTCTTCATCTTCAGAAACAAACCCGCCGGACATCAATCTTTCTTCCATATTATCATAAAGACTCAATTAATTTCACCTACTTCATCAATTTTTTCAAAGCTTCTTTAATAATAAGCTCCAAATCCATACTGCAATCTATCGTTGAGAGAGCATTTCCCGCCTCTGTTTGATTGTAGCCAAGAGCGGCAAGCGCCTCAAGTGCTTCTGATATATGGCTCGATGCCGAAACAGGCGTAGAGGCAAATTCGCTTGGCAATATACTTGCATTTGAGAGCTTTTTTGAAAGCTCTAAAACAACTCTGTTCGCAACCTTATCTCCTATTCCCGATGCTTGCTTGATAAGAGCGGTATTTCCCGAAACGATTGCTAACGCTATTTGCTTGTATTCCGCAACAGACAAGATACTAAGCGCCGCCTTAGGCCCGATTCCCGAAACACCCAAAAGCTTTTCAAAAAGTTGCTTTTCTTCTTCAAATCGAAATCCGTATAAATCAAACGCATCCTCTCGTATATAACAATAAATCAAAAGCTTAACCTTTTCGCCAAGCTTTATTGCCTCAATATTTATTGCCGACGTATAAATTTTATATCCAACCTGAGCCGCCTCTAAAACAACAAAAGACTCGCCCTTTAAAACAACTTCACCAAAAATGTAATAATACATAATCTTCTCCCCAAATTCAAGATAATTCGTACTTTAAAATCTAAAGCGAAACTCACCTACAATAATTATACTACATATCAGCCAAAAGGTCAATTTCATTTTAATGACAATTTCTCGAAATTTCTCAAAAATATTCTATTTTTCGCCAATCCTCGTATTCAAAGCGTAACTGTGGGCGTGGCAAATTGCAACGGCAAGCGCATCTGCAACGTCATCGGGCTTCGGAACGGCATTCAAGCCAAGCATTATTTTTACCATATTCTGCATTTGAGGCTTATCTGCTCTGCCGTAGCCCGTAAGCGCTTGTTTTATTTGAAGAGGGGTATATTCAAAGGTTTCAATGCCTTTTTTTGCCGCCGCAAGAACAATAACGCCTCTCGCATGAGCAACAGTTATTGCAGTTTTAACGTTTGTATTAAAAAACAATTCCTCAATTGCTACCGCATCAGGCTTGTATTTATCAATCAAATCGCAAATTCCGTCATACACTATAGAAAGCCTGCTGTCGAGGCTTGTATGCGCTTTTGTTGTTACGGCGCTGTAGTCTATTGTTTTAAACTTGTTTCCTATGTAGTCAACCACTCCATATCCTACAATTGCAATTCCTGGGTCAATTCCTAAAATTCTCATTTTTTCGTTTCCTTTCGCTAAATAGGCAATATTACTAAATAACTATACAAATATTTTTTTAAATTTATCAACACTTTTTTAAAAATACTATTGATTTTTTAAAAATGCTGTAGTATAATTATAACATCAAAACTTAATTTTGTGCGGATTTTTAATTTTAAACTGCATAAATATTCAAAAAAATATGAATAATTATACGTTTTGGTTATAGTTTAACTGCAACATATAATTATTGTATCACATTTTAGGAGGAAATGCAAATGTCTAAAGAAAAAGTTGTATTGGCTTATTCAGGTGGTCTTGATACGTCAATAATTATTCCGTGGTTAAAAGAAAATTATGATTACGAGGTTATCGCAGTATGCGGCGACGTTGGTCAGGGAAAGGAAACGGAAGGTCTTGAGGAAAAAGCCTTGAAAACAGGCGCATCAAAGCTTTATATCGAAAATCTTCAAGAGGAATATGTAAACGATTTTATTTGGCCAACTCTAAAAGCGGGCGCAGTTTATGAGGGAAAATATTTGCTTGGAACTTCCCATGCAAGACCTTGTATTGCAAAAAGAATAGTTGAAATCGCTGAGAAAGAGGGCGCAACGGCTATTTGTCATGGTTGTACGGGTAAGGGAAATGACCAGGTTCGTTTTGAGCTTACAATAAAAGCCTTGGCTCCTCACCTTAAAATTATTGCTCCTTGGAGAATTTGGGATATCAAATCCCGTGAGGAAGAAATTGAATACGCTCAGGCAAGAGGAATAAGCATCCCTGTTACAAAAGAGGATAACTATTCTATGGATAGAAATATATGGCACTTAAGCCACGAGGGTATGGATTTGGAGGATCCTGCAAACGAGCCTCAGTACGACAAGCTTTTAAAGCTTATGGTTTCTCCTGAAAAAGCCCCAGATAAGCCAACTTATGTTGAAATAGATTTTGAAAAGGG
>JAZNSA010000045.1:0-2427 GCA_045590935.1 Clostridia bacterium
TGATTTAATTATCTTTGAACACGACCTGAACCGTCTCCGCCTGCAAGAGCCTCAACCTCTTTAACAGATACCAAGTTGAAGTCGCCCTCGATTGAGTGCTTCAAGCAAGAAGCAGCAACTGCAAACTCAATTGTATCCTGCATTGAATAATCGCTTAATAATGCATAGATAAGTCCGCCGCCGAAGCTATCACCGCCGCCAACACGGTCAACGATATTGATGTTATACTTCTTTGACTTATAGAAATCTTTTCCGTCATATAGCATAGCTGCCCAATTATTTACAGATGCAGAAATACTCTCACGAAGTGTTATTGCAACCTTTTTAGCGCCAAAACGCTCAACAAGCTGTCTTGCAACATCTTTATATCCTTCGTCTGAAATCTTTCCTGATGTAACGTCTGTTCCTGTTGCCTTAATTCCGAACACCTTCTCAGCATCTTCCTCATTAGCAATAATAACATCCACATACTCCATAAGCTTGCCCATAACTTCGCCTGCTTTTTCGCTTGTCCAAAGCTTTTTACGGAAGTTTAAGTCGCAGCTTACCTGCACGCCCTTAGCCTTTGCAGCCTTACAAGCCTCAAGACAAATAGCCGCACATCCGTCAGAAAGAGCCGGAGAAATTCCCGTAAAGTGGAACCAATCTGCTCCGTCAAAAATGCTGTCCCAATCAAAATCTGCTGACTCAGCCTGAGCAATTGCGCTATAAGCTCTGTCGTATACTACCTGAGAAGCTCTCTGAGATGCACCCTTTTCAACAAAGTATATACCAACTCTTTCGCCGCCTCTTGTTATAAGGCTTGTATCAACGCCAACTTTCTTAAGCTCTGCAATACAAGCATCACCAATAGGATTTTTAGGAAGCTTCGTAACAAACTTAGCATCCATTCCATAGTTAGCCAATGAAACTGCAACGTTTGCCTCTCCGCCGCCAAATGTCATCTCAAGCTCCTGAGCCTGAATAAATCTTTTGTATCCCGGTGTCTGCAATCTAAGCATTATTTCACCGAAAGTAATAATCTTCTTCATAATAAATTATCCCCCAATTTCTTATTTTTTCAAAGCTTCTCTTGCAGCCTTGATATTTGCAATAAATCTCTTACCGATTGTTGTTATACTCTCATAATCACCTGTTTTAGCTCCGCCTGTTAAGCAGCTTCCCGCTCCAACAGCAACAACGCCCGCTTTAATCCATTCGCCAACGTTATCAGCATCAACGCCGCCTGTAGGCATAATCTTTGCATAAGGAATCGGACCGTGAATTGCCTTAACCATCTTAGGACCTAATGTATCTCCCGGGAAAAGCTTAATAATATCTGCGCCTGCTTCCATAGCTTCAACAGCTTCTCTAATCGTCATAACACCAGGCATATATGGGATTCTGTAACGGTTACAAAGCTTAGCTGTTTCAAGGCTAAAATATGGGCTTACAATATACTGAGCACCTGCCAAAATAGCAATACGAGCCGTTTCAGCATCCATAACTGTTCCCGCACCAAGAATAATCTGCTCAGGCGAATATGTATTAGCTACCTCACGAATAACCTTATCAGCTTCCGGAACTGTAAAAGTCATTTCGATTGCAGCAATATCTGCATTAATACACGCATCTGTTATTTTCTTTGCCTGCTCTGCAGAAGTTGCACGAACAACAGCAACAAGACCAACGTCTTGAATTCTGGTTAAAACTGTTTCTTTATCCATTTATATCTACTCCTTTTTAATGCCACACTAAGGCATTTAAATTTATAGCTCTATTATACTACATTTTTTTTAATGTTGCAACCTTTTTAATCCAAATTTTTTATTTTTTTCATTTTATTGATTATTACCATTGAAATCGAAGAAATTTTGTGTTATAATTCCTTTTGGTGAGTTCGAAACCTTCCTCACCTAAAACAAAACTAAAGGAGACTTTAAAAATGAAAAAAAATGTTCTTAGTTTAACAAGGGCAGCCCTTATTGCGGCTCTTTATCTTTGCGTTTCGGTTGCACCTGTTATCAGTAGCTTGTCCTATGGGCAAATTCAATTCAGGCTTGCAGAAGCACTTATGCTTTTGTGTCTGCTTTCTCCGTCTGCTGTTTTTGGCGTTTCAGTTGGTTGTTTTATGGCAAATCTGTTTTCCCCGTTTGGTGTTAACGTTTTCGACCTGATTTTTGGAACAATGGCAACAGTTTTAGCCGCAATTATCACATACGCTTTGAAAAACGTCTTTAAAAAAAGCAAATTTTCTCTTTTTTTTGCACCCCTTCCAACAATCATACTAAATTCTATAATAGTTGGCTCATACCTGCCGTATGTAACAACAGGCGTGTTTTCTCTCCCGCTTGCACTTTTTTGTATGGCAACCGTTGCAATCGGTGAAATCGGTGTTCTGTATATAGTTGGTATACCTATGTACTTAATCGTAAAAAAAAGAAAAAT
>JAZNSA010000046.1:0-3034 GCA_045590935.1 Clostridia bacterium
TTGCATACAGGATTTTATTTCATAAAATTCTTAAGAGCTACCGCTCTTTCATGCTCTTTCGAGCACTGTAACAATTGAGGGCGCCTTATAAAATGCCCTTGCAAGCAAGCATTTTTACTACTGGTAAAATGAGTTCTTGGGCATCTATATTGTTCACTGATTATATAATGAATTCAACATAGTTGAATTCATTAACTAAGTTTGCCTGATGGCAAGTGAAGTTATCTGCGATAGTGAAGTTTACTTCGTAAGTGAAGTTTCGGCTTACGCCGAAGAGGCAAACTTAACTTCGCTTTTGCTGAAAGCAACTTCACTTTGAACATTAGTTCAAAACTTCACCAAAACAGGTGTCATCTAAATTATGAACTCTTTATATAATGAATTCAAGTGGGAACTCTTTAAAAAATATAAAGATGGTAGAGCAGCATATACAAAAGGAAAAACAGCTTTTATTAAAGAGATTTATGAAAAAATTCAGCTAAAAAACAACGGCAGCTAATAATTTTGTTTTTATATACTAGGTGCGTTATTTGTGGGCGGAGGCAAATACTTATTTTATATTATTTTATTTTTTGATTGTGCGGAAAAATTAGAAATGGAGGTTCTTTTTTGTGGCAAAAACACATAAACTAAAAATTATTCCACTGGGCGGATTACATGAGATAGGAAAAAATATCACTGTATTTGAATATGGTGATGATATTATAGTTGTGGATTGCGGAATCGCATTTCCTGACGATGACATGCCCGGAATTGATATGGTTATACCTGATGTTACCTATCTTGAAAAAAATGCGGAAAAAATTCGTGCGTTTGTTATAACTCATGGTCATGAGGACCATATAGGCTCGCTTCCTTATGTTTTGCAAAAAATTAATGCGCCTGTTTACGGAACGAAGCTTACTATTGGTTTAATAGGAAACAAGCTTAAGGAGCACGGAATATTTGACATTGTTAAGCTTGTGCGTATTCACGATGGGGAAACAGTTAAATTTGGAAGCTTTGACGTTGAATTTATTCATTCGAATCATTCTATTGCAGGCTCAGTTGCACTTGCGATAAAAACACCGCTCGGAACGATTGTGCATACGGGAGATTTTAAAATTGATTCGCAGCCTATTGAAGGCGATATGATTGATTTGACAAGGCTTGGTGAGCTTGGCAGAGAGGGCGTTATGCTCCTTATGAGCGACTCTACTAATGTTGAAAGACCAGGCTTTACGATGAGCGAGAGTTCGGTTGGCTCAAGCTTTGACGACATATTTAAAAATTGCAACAAGAGAATTATTGTTGCAACCTTTGCATCGAATGTGCATCGTATGCAACAAATAATTAATGCTTCGGCAAAGTATGGGAGAAAGGTTGCTGTTTCGGGAAGAAGTATGGAAAATATCCTCGAGGTTGCAATAACCTTGGGATATATGTCGATACCGCAAGGTGTTTTGATTAACATTGACGATATAAATAATTACCCGCAGGAGCAAATTGTTATTATAACAACAGGCTCACAAGGGGAGGCGATGAGTGCGCTTTTCCGTATCGCATACGCTGACCATAGGAAGATTGAGCTTACGAAGGATGATTTAATAATTGTTTCTGCAAGCCCTATTCCGGGAAATGAGAAAACGATTTCGAGGGTTATAAATGAGCTGTTCAGGCATGGGGCAGAGGTTATTTATGAATCCCTTGCAGAGGTTCATACGTCCGGGCACGCTTGTCAAGGTGAGCTTAAATTGATGCTTGCTCTTACTAAACCGAAGTACTTTGTTCCTGTTCATGGAGAATATCGCCATTTGCATCACCATGCTAATTTGGGAAAAAGCATGGGAGTTTTAGAAGAAAATATCTTCATTATGGAAAATGGTCAGATTTTAGAGATTGACGAAAGGGGAGCAAGATTTGGAGCTAGTGTTCCGTCGGGCAAGATTTTAGTTGACGGGCTTGGCGTTGGTGATGTTGGAAATATCGTATTGAGAGACAGAAAGCATCTTGCAAATGACGGATTAATAATTGTTGTTGTTGCAATTGATTCGGATTCAAGAGAAATTGTAACAGGACCTGATATTATTTCGAGAGGTTTTGTTTATGTCAGAGAGTCTGAGGATTTGATGGATGCGGCAAGAGCGGTTACGCTTCAAGCGATGGAGGAAAGTCTCGCAAGAGGAAATACTGATTGGACGGCACTTAAAAATGCAGTTCGTACGTCGTTAAACGATTATTTGTATGAACAGACACGGCGTTCCCCAATGATTTTGCCTGTTATTATGGAGGTCTAGCATATAGAATTAGTTGCGAAGGTGGCGATTGGCTTGATGAGCAAAAAATGTTGTTTTACGGGGCACAGACCCGAAAAATTATATCTATCTGCAGCAGAAGTTAAAAAGTTGCTTAAAGAAGCTATATTAGAAGCGGTTGACGATGGGTTTTTAACATTTTTTAGCGGAATGTCAAGAGGCGTCGATATGTGGGCAGCGGAAATTGTTTTAGAGTTAAAAAAAGAAAATTCAAATATATGCTTGATATGCGCTTCGCCGTATGAGGGATTTGAAAAAAATTGGAAGGCGGAGGAACGAGCGCTTTATGAGAATATTATTAAAAATGCAGATTGCGTTGAGTATATATGTGAAAAATATTCTTATTCGTGTTTCCAAATTCGCAATATTTATATGGTTAATAGGTGTCAGCGAGTAATAGCGGCTTATAATGGGGAAAGCGGAGGAACAAAAAACACATTAGCGTATGCTTATAAGCAAGATGTCGAAGTTGTTAATATATTATAAAATATTTGGTAAGAACAAATGCAAGGAGGCAAATATGAAATCCTTGCATTTGTTCTTTTGTTTTACTACTTCATCTGACGGGGGTATGATTAAAAGCAATGTGTACAAAGATTAAAGAGTGATTTATATATATTGCATAAAGAAAAATTGAGTTTTTGTTAAAAAGGAACAAAACATAGGCGTATATATAGATTAAAAACAAAAAGAAAGTAAAAAAAGTGTGTTTTTTTATAACTAATTACATAAAAAACCTT
>JAZNSA010000047.1:0-7932 GCA_045590935.1 Clostridia bacterium
TTGCATTTCTTCCCCAAGCTATTGCAGGTATGTAGTCGGATTTATTATACGAACGATTTACTGCAATTAAAATATCGGCTATTTCACGTCCGAACGGAGTAACCCTGTAGGTAGTTGGTTTGCATATAAATCCGTCTAAATATATTTGATTTGGATTTTCGCCGCTATCTTGCTCATAGGGCGAAATTTCCTTGGCAAAAACAGTTAAAACAAGCTTGTTGCCATTTCCTGTATAGTTATTATAGGAACGAAATTGACCAACTATTTTAACATAAGCTCCTTCGGAAAGCTCAAATTCAGGCGAAAAAAGGCGTTCTGAAATTAATATATTGATATTGTCGCTCGCCTTGGAAAGACGCATAACCTGAAGTGTAAAAATGTAAAAACGTTCTGAAAATACCTCGTGGCTGTAGGTTGGGTTGCTGATAATTTTTCCGCAAATTATAACTTGATTGTTTTCTTTGTACTCACTCATTTTTTTCTCCTTTCAAAATTCGGCTACTTATATGTATTCGATAAAAATCTAAAATATGCAAATGAATGTAAAAAAGAAGTGCGTGTTATTATGTAAACTTAAGTATTATTTTTAATTGTAAACAATATGTTATCCACATAAAAAAATCAAATTTCATCGGCTTTTTGAGGGTTATCCACATTTTCATATGGTTTTCCATAATTATTCATGTGGAAAAAAATACAGTCTCAATCGTCAATGTATAAAGAAGTTTACAAAAAAAACGCAAAAATGTCCACATAGGTGTATGAATAAAATTTTGAATAATTTTTTGCGTTTGCGCTTGCTAAAAAACGAAAAATATGATAAAATATAACAGATATTGTTTTGATAAATCAATTTGCTTTAAAATCATAGTTTGGAGATGTTTAAAAGATTTATGGATTATATAATTTTTGATATGGAGTGGAATCAGCCTGTTTCAAAAAAAAGCTATCCCTATACTAAGATAGGCAGTATTCTTTCTAATGAAATTATACAAATAGGAGCATATAAGCTTGATGATAATTTTGAAATTAAAAGCAGCTTTATAAGGTTTATAAGGCCGCAATTTTATAAGAAAATTAACAGAAATGTTTTAAAAATTACTGAGATTGACGAGGAAAAGGTTTTAGAGGGCGATGATTTTATTGAAGCCTTTGAAGATTTTAAAAAGTGGTGTGGAAATGACTTTTGCTTTTTTACTTGGGGAATGGATGATGCGTCGGTAATAAGGCAAAATATAAAGTTTTATTCGCTGTCGGCCGATTGGATAAAAAAGTGGTATAATTTGCAGTTGATATTCAGTAAGGAAGTTTTTAAAAATTCAAATCAAAGGTCGCTTGCGTCTGCGATGGAGCATTACGGGATTGAAAAAAGCGAGGAAAAAAAGCTTCATGATGCGTTAAATGATGCATATTATACGGCTCTTGTTTTTCAAAGGCTTGATATAAAAGAAGGGCTCAAAAATTATACTTCACCGTCGGATTATGATTTATTGGTTTGCGGAATGAGTGAAAAAAGAGTTGGAGCATATAAAACAAAGGCGCTTGCTTTTGATGATAAGAGAGTTTCTTGCGTTTCGTGTCCGCTGTGTGGCGAGGAGCTTAAATGTATAGTGCCTTGGTTTAATAATAATACAAGATACAATTTTATTGGAGAATGCAGAAAGCATGGCGAATTTGTATCAAGAATACGTTTTGAGAAAAATTCGTATGAGCTGTTAAATGTTTTTAAAAATGTTAAAAAGTCGGATGCTGAAACATTACGGCATATAAAGCAAAAGAGCAATGAGCTTATAAGAAGGCAGGAAATGTGGTCTAAGGGGCAGAAGAGAGAGAGAAAGAAAAAGCAATTTTTCAAAAACATATTTAAAAGAAAAACGGCGCATTTTTAAAAAAGGTGATTGATGATAAAATGAGAAAAATTAATATTCCAATATTTGTGCCACATAAGGGATGTCCTAATAATTGCGTGTTTTGCAATCAAAGAAGAATAACGGGGGTAGACGAGCAGACCCCGCAGACGGCAAAGAAAACTATTGAGGAATATATAAAAACGATTTCAAAGGATTGTATTTGTCAGGTTGCGTTTTTTGGCGGCAGCTTTACGGCGATTGACAGGGAAGATATGATACAATATTTAGAGCTTGTTGCGCCGTATATCAAGGCGGGGATTGTTGAGTCAATAAGAATTTCAACAAGACCCGATTGCATAGATGATGATATTGTTGAAACGCTTTTAAGATACAATGTGAGGGCGATTGAGCTTGGCGTTCAAAGCACGAACGAGGAGGTTTTGCGCTTATCTAAGCGTGGGCATAGCGTTGATGCGGTTTCTAATGCAGTTTCGATTATTAAAAAGCATAGTGAAATTGAGCTTGGACTTCAAATGATGGTTGGGCTTATGGGCGACACGAGGGAAAAAAGCGTGCAGACGGCGAGGGATATTATCAATTTTAAAGCTGATACGACAAGAATATATCCGACACTTGTTATAAAAAACAGCGAGCTTGAGGAAATGTATAAGAACGGCGAGTATACCCCGCTTGGGTTTGAAGAGGCTGTTGATGTGTGCGCAGAACTATATAATATGTTTTCTGAAAACAATGTCAGAGTTTTGAGAGTTGGGCTTATGGCATCGGATGAGATATGCGAGGGGAGCGACAGCGTTGTTGCGGGGCCTGTTCACAGCTCGTTTGGAGAATTGGTACATAGTAGGATATTTGCAAATAAAATCTCTGAAAAAATAAAAGGAAAAGAAGAGGCGTGCGTTTATGTTAATCCTGCTGAGGTTTCAAAGGCGGTAGGAAACAAGAAATGCAATTTGAAATATATTTTAGAAAAGTATGGCTGCAGGATTAATGTTTTAGGGGATAACTCGTTAAAAAAGGGGCAGTTTATTATAAAATGATGTTAAATTGGGGAGGTCGCAATAGTGTATCTTAAAAGTATCGAGCTTGTTGGATTTAAGTCGTTTGCGGATAAAACTTTGTTGACATTTGAAAAGGGAATAACATCTGTTGTTGGCCCAAACGGAAGCGGAAAGAGTAATATTTCAGATGCGATACGTTGGGTAATGGGAGAAATGAGTGCGAAAACACTTCGAGGAAGTGCTATGCAGGATGTTATATTTGCGGGCACGCAAAAGCGTAAACCGCTTGGATATGCACAGGTATGTCTTACGCTTGACAATAGCGACCGACTATTTAAAATTGATTATGAGGAAGTTTCTATAACGAGAAGAGTGTATCGCTCGGGCGAGAGTGAATATTACATAAACGGAGCTACCTGCAGACTTAAGGATATACATGAGCTTTTGATGGACACGGGTCTTGGAAAAGACGGATATTCTATAATCGGTCAGGGCAAGGTTAATGAGATAATTTCGGGAAAGGCAGACGAGAGAAGAAATATTTTTGATGAGGCGGCGGGAATTTCAAAATTCAGGCACAGAAAGGTTGAGGCGCAGAGAAAGCTTTTGTCCGCAGAGGAAAACCTTTTGAGAATTAACGATATTGTATCTGAGCTTGAAGGAAGGCTTGAGCCGTTAAAAAGGCAGAGTGAAAAAGCGAGAAAATATCTTGTTATTTATGAAGAATTAAAGGTTACGGACATAAATTTGTTTTTGGATTTTGCGGATAAATACAATGAGAATAAAGCTAGCGTTATGGCGGATTTTGAAATTGTTTGCAAAAATATAGAAGATACGGAGAAGAAGCTTGCGCAGATAGTTGAAAGGTTAGGTGCGCTGTCTTCAGAAGAGGAAAGCGTTACGGCTAAGCTTGATTTGCTAAAGGAGCGTTCATCCAATACTCAGCTTCTTATTAAAACGATAGACGGAGAAATTGATGTTTTAAACAATACGATTTTGTCGTCGGAGAAAATGATTGAAAGAATTTTTGGCGAAATTGAAGGCATAAATAAGAAAACAGAGGCTAATAAGCTTATTGCTGAGCAAAAAGCGGTTGAGGCTGTCAGCGCAAGAGAGGAGCGGGGAAAGCTTAAAGACGAGCTTGAGCAGATTAATAAAAAGGTAAATGATGCAAATGAAAAGCTGCTTGAAGCGAATGCTGATGTTAACAAAAAGAAAGCGGATATTATTGAGCTTTTAAATGAAGCGGGAACCTATAAAAGCAAGCAAAGCTCTATTGAGGCGTTTAAGCAGAGCTTTATAGACAGAAAAGCTGCGATAAATGAGGAAAGGTCGGACGCGGCTATTGAGGCAAGGGAGCTTGAAGAAAAGAAAAAAGAAATTCAAAAATCGTATCAGGAAGAAAATGATTTGTTTTTGAATATGAAAAAAAATCTCATAGATAAAAAAGATGAGCTTATTCATACGAAAAAGAGAATTGACGAAAGCGGAGCGGAGCTTACGAGAGTAAATATGGAATATAACAGAATATATTCAAGGCTTAATATGCTTTTGGAAATGGAAAAGGACTTTGAGGGACTAAGCAAGGGAACGAAGGCGGTTTTAAATGCGGTTAAAGACGGCAAGCTTCAAAATGTCAGAGTTTGCGGAACGTTGTCGTCTGTTATTGATACGCAAAAGAAGTATATAACCGCTATAGAAGCCGCAATTGGCGTATCGCTTGGAAATATTATTACGGAAGATGAATTTGATGCAAAAAAGGCGATTAATTATTTGAAAAGCACAGGAGCGGGAAGAGTTACGTTTTTGCCTGTTTCGTCGGTTAAGGGCAGAGAAATTGAAAATCTTGACGAAATAATGAAGCAGGAGGGCTTTGATGCGCTTGCTTCAAGAATAATTAATTGCGACAAAAAGTACAGAGGAATTGTTGATAGCTTACTTGGCAGAACGATTATTGCAAGGGATATGGACAGTGCGATAGCGATTAGCCGAAGGTTTTCGTATCGCTTTAAGGTTGTTACGCTCGAAGGCGAAATTTTAAATGCGGGCGGCTCAATTTCGGGAGGAAGCATAAATAAATCTACGGGTCTTTTGAGCAGAGCGGGAGAAATTAAAGAATTGAAGGCTTTGGTTTTGAATAAAAAAAGCGAGATAGACAAGCTTGCAAGTTCAAGAGAAGAAGCACTTTCAAATATTCAGAATTTTGAAAAAGAAATTTCTGAGCTTGAAGAAAAAACACTGGAAAAGCAGCAGATTGTTGTTCGTTTAAATTCCGACTATTCGCATATTGATACTTTGATTGAGAGCGTTAAGAGCAGTGCGGGAGATGCGGAGAGCGAACTTTTGCAAATAGAACAGCAGATTAAAGCCGCAAACGAGGAGCTTGCGGAGCTTATAAATGTTACAACTTCTCAGGAGTTTAAGGTTGATGAGCTGACAGAGCAGATTAAGCAATCGGAAGAAAAGCTTGAGGACTTGACCTCGCTAAGAGATGAGTTAATGGCTCAATCAAAGGAAAAAACGATTGAGTTGCACGTTAAGAGTCGTGATATTGAAGCTATTGAGGAGGCTATAAATAATTTATCTTTGCAACAGGATGATAACAATTCTTTGATAGACGAAAAGAAAAAGGATATAGAGGATTACAGATTAAGTATTCAAAAAACGAACGAGGAAATTTCTTCAAAGAGAGAGGATATAAAGAAGGCGGGAGAGGAAGCTTCGGGTTTTGAAAGTCAGCTTTCAAAGCTTGAGGAAGAAAGGCTTAATTGCCGAGAGCTTGCAAAAGAAGCAAACGACGAAGAAAGAAAGCAAAGAGAGGCAGTTTATTTGCTTAAAGAAGAGCAAAACAGAATTTCCTCGAAGATTGAAAAGCTCGACAATGATATGGAAACGGCTTCTGCAAAAATGTGGGAAAATTATGAGGTAACATACAATTCCGCTATGGAATACAAGAAAGACGGCTTCGTTGCTTCGGAAGGAAAAAAACGTCTTGCGGAGTTAAAGGGCGAGATTAAGCAGCTTGGAAATGTTAATCTTGATGCGATTGAAGAATATAACGAAGTATCTGAAAGATATGAGTTTTTGCACAATCAATCTCAAGATATTATACAGGCGAAAACGGAGCTTGAAAAATTGATTTTCCAGCTTACGGAAGAAATGAAGGAACAGTTTGTGAGCCAATTTGCAATTATAAATGACCACTTTACGCAGACGTTTAGCCTGTTGTTCGGCGGGGGCAGAGCGTGCCTTAAATTGTCTGACCCGACGGATGTTTTGGAGAGCGGTATTGAAATTGAGGCGCAGCCACCGGGCAAGAGCCTTAAGAGTATGTCGCTTTTGTCGGGCGGAGAGATGGCGTTTACGGCAATTGCGCTTTTGTTTGCTATTTTAAAGGTAAGGCCGACGCCGTTTTGCGTGCTTGATGAGATTGAAGCGGCACTCGATGAGCCTAATGTTTACAGGTTTGCGCAGTATTTGAAGGATTATTGCCAAAGTACGCAGTTTATTTTAGTAACGCACAGGCGAGGAACGATGGAGGCGGCAAACCTCTTATACGGCGTAACAATGCAAGAAAAGGGAGTGTCGAAGCTTCTTGCATTAAAGATTGATGAGATTGAAAATTTAAAATAATTTAAAAGTTTGAGGAGGCTTTGCTTTATGGGATTGTTTGATAAATTAAAGGCCGGATTATCAAAGACGAGAGATGCTTTTTCCGATAGGGTATCGGAGGTTTTTAAGGTTTTTGTTAAGGTTGATGAAGAGCTTTTTGAGGAGCTTGAGGAAGCCCTTATATGTGCTGATATTGGCGTTGAAACGTCGATGTATATAATAGAGGAGCTAAGGGACAGAGTTAAGAAAAACAGAATTACAGACGGGCAAGAGGTTAAGGCTTTGCTAAAGGATATCATTGCCGAGATTATGATGGAAAATGACGACAACTGCGTGCTTGAAGATGGAAAGCTTAATATTTTGCTTGTTATAGGTGTTAACGGAGTTGGAAAGACAACAACAATAGGAAAGCTTGCTTCTAAGTTTAAAGCAGAGGGGAAAAGCGTTATGCTTGCGGCGGCGGATACATTTCGTGCGGCAGCTATTGACCAGCTTGCAATCTGGGCAGAGAGAACGAATTGCCCTATTATAAAGCATGGGGAGGGCGCAGACCCGAGTGCAGTTGTTTTTGATGCCGTTGGAGCGGCGAAGGCAAGAGGTTGCGACGTTTTAATATGCGATACTGCGGGAAGACTTCACAACAAAAAGAACCTTATGGATGAGCTTAATAAAATTTCAAGAATTATTCAAAGGGAAGCACCCGATGCAAATAAAAAGGTGTTTTTGATATTGGATGCAACAACGGGGCAGAATGCGCTTAGTCAGGCAAAGCTTTTTGGAGAAACGGCAGGAATTGATGCAATAGTATTAACTAAGCTTGACGGAACGGCTAAGGGCGGCGTTGTAATTGGTATATGCAAAGAGCAGGATATTCCCGTAAAATATGTTGGCGTCGGCGAAGGCGTTGATGATTTGCAGGATTTTTCGGCAAAGGATTTTTCCGAGGCACTCTTTGATTGATATTATCGTCTGAATGCGCTTGGAGGGGATTTAAAGGTTTTTATAAAATAGCTGAGGTCGTTAAAACCGCAAGAGTAGGCAATGTCTGTTATTGACAGGTCGCTCCTTGCTGGTGATACGGTTCTGAAACAATGGATATGGACCCTATGACAATCAAAGGCGTTTGGGGCTTTAACGGTACAGAGGGTCAGGATTACAGAGCTTGTGCGGCTTATGGTCCTATGTATAAAAATATGAGATAATTATTTAAACTATAAATTCAAGGCGAGTCGGTTTTTTATCGGCTCGTTTTGAATTTTTGCAGACAAATGCGAATAAAATTGATTAATTGGTAAAAATTAATAGTATTGTTAATATTGTTAACAAACTGTAAAAAAGTGAAAAAGTGAGAAAATAAAAGAAAAACTTTAAAAACGAATAAAAATACAAGGAAAAACGCTATAAATTAAAAAAATAAAAGTTGAATAATAAGCCAATAGATAGTAATATATACT
>JAZNSA010000048.1:0-2509 GCA_045590935.1 Clostridia bacterium
TTTTCAGGAAGTCGTAATGCAAATAAAAAGCAGTTTAATTAAGATTGGATTTTGTTATCGGGGTTGTAACAAAATGTTGCAGCCCCCTTTAAGTGAGAGCGATTTTTAAAAAGCGTTTTACAAAGATTTTGCAAAGATGAAATAAAACAATTGACACAGATGTATTTTTTTATTATACTATATGTGGATAGGTAGATAGCGAAAAGAGGTATTAGCTTGAGGGATTTAAAGGACATAAGAATTGATATAAATGAAGTTGATAAAAAAATTCTTGAGCTTTTTGAAAAACGCATGGATTTGGCTTTAGAAGTTGCGGAGTATAAAATTGAAAATAATATGCCTGTTTTTGATGCTTCAAGAGAGAAAGAAAAGCTTGAGACAGTTAAAAGAGATGTGAAAAATCAAAAGTATCAAGCTTGGGCTGTTGAGCTTGTTTGTGATATGATGAGATATTCAAAAGAGTATCAGAAAAAAATTATTGAAAAATGTAACGAGCGGGCGGAGGATATAAAATGGATTGGATAAAAGTTAATATAAAAACAACAACGGAGGGAATAGAATCGGTTTGCGGGCGTTTGTACACTGTTGGAATAACAGGTCTTGAAATTGAAGATGCAAACGATTTTAATGACTTTCTGGAAAACAGCAAGCAGTATTGGGATTATGTTGATGATGAGCTTATGAAAAAAAGCGAGGCTGAAACTGTTGTAAGGGCATATATAAGCAACAACGAGTCGGGTATGGAACAGCTTGTAAGCATTAAGGAGGCTATTTCCAAACTAAAGGAATATGATAGTGAAAATGTTTTCGGTGAGCTTTCTATTTCTCTTGAAAATACGGCGGAGCAGGATTGGGCAGAAAATTGGAAAAAATATTATAAACCGCTTACTGTTGGCGAAAAGATACTTATTATTCCTGAGTGGGAAACTGTTGAAGATACAGAAGATAAGGTAGTTTTTACGATTAATCCCGGAATGAGTTTTGGTACGGGAACGCATCAAAGCACTCAATTGTGTATTGAAAATCTTGAAAAATATATAAAAGAGGGCGATACTGTTTTGGACTTAGGGTGCGGAAGCGGTATTTTATCGATTATAGCGATGCTTTTAGGTGCAAAAAGTGCATTTGCTATTGATATTGACCCTAATGCAACGAAGATAGCATTGGAAAATGCCAAGAAAAACGGTATTGATATGCAAAAATATACTGCTATGGCGGGAGATGCCGTAACGGATGAAAAAATCAAAGAGGCATTATCTGAAGAAAAATATGATATTGTTTTGGCAAATATTGTTGCAGATGTTATAATTTCACTTGTTGATACAGTTAAAAAATCGCTTAAGGATAGCGGAGTGTTTATAACCTCAGGAATAATTTTGGAGCGTATAGACGATGTTGTCGGGGCTTTGGAAAGTGCTGGATTTGTATGTATGGATATTCTTAAAAAGGGTGAATGGGCAGCGATTGCGGCTAAATTAAAATAAAGAGATTTGTTTTTTCGAAAAAATTTTCAAAAAAATTATTGTTTGTATTGCTTTTTTCAAAAAAAAATGTTATTATATATTCTGGTGGTTGTTTTAATATTCAATTTTATGGAAAGGTTTTGAAAATATGCCTCGTTTTTTTTCAGAACAAATAGAATACGAAACTGTTATTATTTCGGGCGATGATGCAAAGCATATTTCAAAAGTTTTGCGCATGAGGGTAGGCGATAGGATTACTGTTTGCGATATGCGGGGAACGGATTATGAGTGTGAAATTTGCAAAATCGAAAAAACGCAGGTTGTTTCAAAAATTGTTTCAAAAAAACCGTCAGATACGGAGCCTGATATTAAAATAAGTATTTTTCAGGCACTTCCAAAGGCATCAAAGATGGAGTATATTATTCAAAAGTGTACGGAAATCGGGGCGTGCGAGATAGTTCCTTGTGTTATGAGCAGGTGCATCGTGAAGCTTGACGGGGAAGCGGAGGAAAAGAAAAAGACGGCTCGGTGGCAAGCAATTTGCGAAGCTGCGGCTAAGCAATCGTCAAGAGGAATTATTCCTGAAATTTCGTATCCTCTTTCGTTTGAAGCGGCAGTTGAGAGGCTTAAGGAGTTTGACCTTTGCTTTGCTTGCTATGAGAAAGAGAAGAAAACGTCGCTTAAAGAGGTTTTAAGAGGAGCTGATACGCCGAAAAATGCTGCTTTTTTGATTGGACCTGAGGGGGGAATAAGCGACGAGGAAATTGAATATATCAGAAGTAAAGGTATTAAAACAGTAACGCTTGGTAAACGAATTTTAAGAACAGAGACTGCGCCGACGGCAGTTTTGGCAATGATGATTTATGAATTTGACAAATGAACAATTATATGCTATAATTAGTTGTTGTATATATTTGAAGGAGGCTTTTAAATATGGCGAAAGTTATGAAAGGTACAAGAGAAAAGAAGAATAATAAGCAAATTATCGAGGATAGAATCGGTAACAGATTTGTTATGAATTTTACATATACGGCGATTGCATATAT
>JAZNSA010000049.1:0-10550 GCA_045590935.1 Clostridia bacterium
CAATTCATTAAATGGCAGGGCGGCATATCTTGCATTAAATGATAAAACAGATATTCAAAAGGTTGATACAGATAAGCTAAAAGCCTTGCTTATAAGCCAGGGGGCATTTATCTAATTTTAAAAAACTAATAAGAACGGAGATAAAAAATGAAAAACAGTAAGCTTTTAAAAAGATTTCTTCCATATTTGGCAAGGTACAAGGGAATGATGTTTTTAGATTTGCTTTGTGCATCAATGACAACGATATGTGAGCTTATTTTTCCGCTGATAGTAAGAAAAATAACTGATTTAGCAATGAACAGCCCGCAGGATTTAACTGTTAAATTAGTTTTAATTTGCGGATTTTGGTATTTGATTTTAAGAATTATAGACACCTATGCAAACTACTATATGGCAAATATGGGGCATATAATGGGAGCAAAAATTGAAACGGATATGCGTTATGATTTGTTTAGCCACTTGCAGACTCTATCGTATTCGTTTTTTCAGGATGCGAAGGTTGGTCAGCTTATGTCGAGGATTACAACGGATTTATTCGACATAACGGAGTTTGCGCACCACGCACCCGAAGAAATTTTTATAGTTGGGCTTAAAATTGTAGTTTCTTTTGCAATTTTGTTTACGATTAGTCCTCTTCTTACGCTTATTGTTTTTGCTATAATCCCGATAATGGTTTTTTGTTCGTTCAGATACAGGAAGGCTATGAGAAATGCTTTTAAAGAACAAAGGCATCAGATAGGAGAGCTTAATTCGGAAATTGAGGACTCTCTTTTGGGAATAAGAGTTGTAAAATCCTTTGCAAATGAAGATATAGAGCTTGAAAAATTTTCAAAAGGAAACAAGAAGTTTTTAAATATAAAAAGAGAAGCATACAAATATATGGCAAAATTTCAATGCACAACAAGGTTTTTTGACGGACTTATGTATATAACGGTTGTTGTTGCGGGCGGAATTTTTATGATAAAGGGAGTTGTTAATTCGGCAGACGTTGTTGCATATCTTTTATATATTTCAACGCTTTTAACATCTGTAAAAACGATAATTAATTTTATGGAGCAGTTTGAAAGAGCGATAACAGGTATTGAGCGTTTTGAGGAAATAATGGAAACAAAGCCGCAAATAACAGACAAGGAAGACCTAGACGATATTTCGGAATTGAGTGGCGATATTGAGTTTAAGAATGTAAGCTTTGGATATGGCGAGGGCAGAGATGATGTTTTAAGTGAATTTAATTTGAAAATAGGTGCGGGGCAAAATGTTGCTTTAGTTGGGCCATCGGGCGGCGGAAAAACAACTGTTTGTAACTTAATTCCAAGATTTTATCAGCCGGACAACGGCGAAATTTTAATTGACGGAGTAAATATTTCGGATATGAAGGTTAAGCAGCTTAGAAAAAACATTGGTATTGTTCAGCAAGATGTTTATCTTTTTTCGGGAACGGTTTATGATAATATTGCTTACGGAAAACCCGGATGCAGCTTTGAAGAGGTTGAAAAGGCGGCAAGACTTGCGGGAGCGGAGGAGTTTATAAATTCTCTTCCCGAAAAATATAATACTTATGTCGGAGAAAGAGGAATCAAGCTTTCGGGAGGTCAAAAGCAGAGAATTTCTATTGCAAGAGTGTTTTTGAAAAATCCGCCTATTTTGATTTTGGACGAAGCAACATCAGCGCTTGATAATGAAAGCGAAAGGGTTGTTCAGCAGTCGCTTGATGAGCTTTCAAAGGGCAGAACTGTTTTAACAATTGCACATAGACTTACAACAGTTAAAAATTCGGATAAAATAGTTGTTTTAAGCGATGAGGGCATAGTTGAGAGCGGAACACATGATGAGCTTATTGCTTTGAGTGGAATGTATAGCAGAATGTATCGAAGCTGAGCCTGAGCGCACATTAGAAGGGAAAGACTTGCTATATGGAATTATTAAAATTTTTAGAAAGCATAAGAACACCGTTTTTTAACACGGTATTCTCATTGATAACAAAATTCGGCGAGGAATATCTTATTGTTTTAGCGGCGTTATTTTTAGTTTGGTGCGTTGATAAAAAAAGGGGATATTATCTGTTTTGCGTTGGATTTTTAGGACTTGTTATAAATCAATTTTTAAAGATTATTGCAAGAGTGCCACGTCCGTGGATTAAAGATACAAGCTTTACGATTGTTGAAAGTGCAAGAGAGGGCGGAGCGGGATATTCCTTTCCAAGCGGACATTCGCAAGTTTCTGTAGGCTTGTATGGGGGAATGGCTCGCTTTTGCAAAAATAGATTTGCAAAGATTGTTTTTTTGGCGCTTGCTGTTTTAGTTCCTTTTTCAAGGCTTTATCTTGGAGTTCATACTCTTGCCGACGTTTTGACTTCGGTTGTCATCGCTACGGCTATGGTATTTTTTCTCTATCCCGTTGTTTGCAATAATTTCGATGATTTGAAAAAAATGAATATTATATTTGCGGCTATAAGCGGACTTGTCGGAATATATGTTTTATATGTTACGTTTTATCCGTTTCCTAAAGACATAGATAATGCTAATTTGAAAGATGCAATTTCTAATGGCTATAAGATGTTTGGAGCAGTTTTAGGCATGTGGTTATCTTATGTTATTGATAAAAAATATATAAAATATGACACATGCGCAGTATGGTGGGGGCAAATAATAAAATTTGCAGTTGGAGCGGTAATTTTTATTGTTTTAAAATCTCTTTTGAAGGAAGCTTTTTCATATATTTTTGGTGAATGTATTATTAAAGAGTTTTTGAGATATTTTATATTGGTTATCGTAGGAATTTGTATTTGGCCAATGACATTTCGGTTTTATCCTAAAAATAGTACAGAAGAGCCTAGAGTGTAATAAAAAGAAAATAAAAAAATATAGCACTTCATTTTGATATGCACCCCAAAAGTTAGACACTTTTGGGGTGCATATCATTTTTCGGTTGGTGCTATATTTTTTATTTCAAATTAAGTTAAATTAACATTGCTCTGCGCAATCTGCACAACCACAGTTGCAAAGGTATCCTGAGCCTCTCATCCAACGCTCGCACATATTTACCCATTCACGAATATCTTTTTTTGTTTCTGCAAGACCAAGCCCATGTTTGCCCTCACGGAAGGTATGAATTTCAAATGGAACGCCGTTTTTGCTAAGCTCAGTTGCAAGCATAAGCGAATTTTCAACAGGTACACCCGGGTCTGAGGATGTGTGCCAAATGAATGCAGGGCTTGAATTTGGCGTTACGCAACGCTCAATGCTGTATTTTGCAGCTTCCTTATGGCTAACTTCGCCCAAAAGATTTACGCAGCTACCATAATGTGCACAATTTACAAAAGAAATAACAGGGTAGCATAAAATCATAAAATCGGGTCTTGCAGAAACGCTATCAACTTCGTCTTGAGCAGTATATCCCAAGTCGTCAAAAATAGTTCCGCATGATGCCGCTAAATGTCCGCCTGCGCTAAAGCCAAGTATGCCTATTCTGTCGGCGCAATAGCCATATTTTTCAGCATTGAAACGAGCGTAGCGAATAGCTCTTTTTGCATCAAGCTGAGGGCAGGGAAATTTATATGGCGAAACTCTATAGTCTAAAACGAATGCCGAAACGCCAATCGAGTTTAACCACCAAGCTATTGGCTCGCCCTCGTGATATGCCTTGTGAGAATATCCGCCGCCTGGGCAGATTATAACGCAAGCCTTTGAGCCATTTACGATATATGGAGTGATATTTGGCGCAATCTGACCTTCGATATCTTTATCGAACAGAGGAGCTTTTCCTTCTTCCCATAAAAAAATTCTTTCTTTGCTTTCCATTGTGAACAACCTCCGTATAATATATTAAAGTTAATTTATTTGCCATCCCTCAAGTGAGCTGTTTTGGACTGCCGAAAACAGGCGTCTTTTAATTTGAGGGTCGTTTTCGCAAAGCGATGATATATATGATTTTATTTCTTCTCGCTTTGAATTTTTGTCCGCAGGGCATGGGTTTTTGAAAATCGGGAGATTTAAGCGTGTGCTTATATGAGAAATATAGCTCTCGTTTGCAAAAATCAATGGCCTGATAAGCTTTAGCTTCGACTTTTCAAGATATGTTACAGGCGAGAAGCAGTTAATTCTTCCCTCATACATAAGGCTTAGCATAAATGTTTCAATAACGTCGTCGTTGTGATGCCCTAGAGAAACGCAATTGCAGCCATTTGCGATTGCTGCGTTATTTAGCGCACCACGCCTTAAATTTGCGCATAGTGAACAAGGATTTTTTTCTTTCCTTAAATCAAAAACTATTTGCTTTATCTGCGTTTTTTCAACAATGTACTCAACGCCCAGGCTTTTGCAAAAATCGGCAATTTTGCTATAGTCGCTCCCGTCGTAGCCGAGGTCTAAGGTTATTGCCTTCAAAGAGAAGCTTTTAGGATAAAAATTTTTTAAAAGCGCAAGTGCGTTTAAGAGAACAAGGCTGTCTTTTCCGCCGGAAACACCAACTGCAATTGCGTCGCCATCCGAAATCATATTGTACGTATCAATTGCTCTTCGTGCGCTTCCAAGAAGCTTTTGCATATATTTTCCGCCTTTCTGATTTTTATATTAAACCCCAAATCCACCGTCTATTCCTATTGTCTGACCGATGATGTATGAAGCGTTATCTGTTGCAAGAAAATACGCAAGCTCAGAAACTTCTTTAGCACTTCCAAACCTTCCGCAGGGGATTTCTTTTTCAAGCAAGGCTTTTTCCTCACTTGAAAAAATCGCATTCATTTTTGTATCAATAACGCCGGGTGCTATTGCATTAACGCATATTCCTGACGGAGCAAGCTCTTTTGCCATTGCTTTTGTAAAGCCTATTATTGCGGCTTTTGAAGCGGAATAAACGCTTTCGCACGATGCCCCCGAAACGCCCCATACAGACGATATATTAATAATTCGTCCCCATTTTTTTGAAACCATATTTTTCTGGGCAAGCTTTGTACAAAGGTAGACACCTTTCCTATTTATATCAAAAATTTTGTTATATTCATCAAGCGTTGTATCGCAAAGCATTTTAACAGATGACACGCCTGCATTGTTAATTAAAATATCAACTCCGCCCGTTTCACTGTTGATTTTTTCAAACATAGACGAAACGCTTTTTTCATTTGACACATCTGCCTTTATGCAAATGCACCTTCCGTTAAAGTCTTCAATTTCCGACTTTAGTGAAAACGCCTCAGCTTCGCTTTTGAAATAATTTATAACAACAAAAAAGCCTTCTTGAGCAAACTTTTTTGCAATGCTTCTTCCAATGCCGCACGATGCACCCGTTACCAAAACTGTTTTCATAGTTATCTCCAATCTTACATTAATTAAATCTCAGGGATTACAACATCTATTTCTTATCCAAGCTCGGCAGACTTGCAAATACTGTCGATTATAGCTTGATTATATAGAATTTGAGTTGATTTTATAGGCGCTTCGCCGCCATTTATAAGAGCATCAGGGAATGAACGTATTTTTCCGTGCCGTACTGCATCGAAAACGGGCTGGCCGTTTTCTAAAAGCGGAATTTTCGTATCGACCGGTTTTCCTGCAACATTGTGATACAATGTCATTTCTCCGCCAGGTGCACCATTCCAACAATCGGTTGACGGAATTCTTAATAAACCCTTTGTTCCCATTATAATTGTATCACCTGGGGTATCTAAATGCATTTCCCACGCAATTCTGAAATCTAAAATTATTCCGCCTTCAAGACGTATAAATGCCGCTGCAACAATTTCAACATCGGGCTGCTTCAGATATGTTTGAACGTGCGCATGAACAATTCCACCCGTTCCGATTATTCCTACTCTGATTTTCTTTTCCATATTAATTTACACCCTTATAGTAATTGCTGATTGTTTATAATAAGATTAAAGCTAAGACCAAGCTTTTCTGCCGCTTTTCGGCAAAGAACCATTCTTCCCAAAAATATTTCAAAATAATCCATAATTGAACTAAAGCTTGTATCAATTTCCAACTTCAAGGTTATTTTATCTTTTTCATCATTTATAAAAACACTTGAGTCCGTAACGGAATAATTAACCCTGTCGTGAATATCGAAATTTTTTATGTCTGTGTTTCTTACTCTGCTTCTTCTGACATCTGTTTTGTCGGCGAGAATCAACGCCGCAGATATTGCATTTACTGCAACCCCCGTTCCTTCGTCGTGGTTTCCGATTGCAGTAACAATTTCAGCAATTTCTTCGGGCGACATTCTCAAATTATCAAGAATTCTAAAAGCCATAACCGCTCCGCTTTGGGAATGCTCTATTCGATTTACAAGATTGCCTATATCGTGAAGATACGCCGCAATTTTTGCAAGCTCAATTTCTCTGCCGTTATAGTTAAGAGAGCTTAAAATGTATTCCGCCGTATGCGCAACTTTTCCGACATGTGCGAAACTATGCTCTGTAAACCCTAATGAAATAAGCGATGCATCCGCTCTTTTTATATATGTTTTTATTGCCTCATTTTTCTTTATTTCTTCAAAAGTTACCATTAAAAATTTTCTCCTGATTATTAAAAATTACATAAATTTATTTTCTATAAGCTCTTTTAAATATTTAACGCTCGGAATTCTGTTATCAAACTCGGAAGCAACAGGCATAGTTTCAAACCCCATTGTCATAACCAAAACGGGAATATACCCCGCATCCTTTGAGCCCTTTGCATCGTTTATTGGGTGGTCGCCGACATACAACAGATTTTCGGGTTTTTCCAAAAGCCGATTCGCCGCAAGCTCAAATATTCTCGCATCTGGCTTTTCAAAGCCAACCTCTTTGCTTATAACTATCTCATCAAACGAATTTTCAAGTCCGAGAAGCTCAAGCTTTCTTCTTTGAAGCTCGCCGCTGCCGTTTGTTATAAGCCCTGTTTTTAACCCCATACCCTTAAGGTCATCCAAAAGCGGCTTTGAAAAATTATATTTTTCAGCATAAATCTTGAAATTTTCGAAAATTGAGCGAAGATACATCTCTTTTGAAAAATCCGTTCCAACCTTAAAAATATTTCTTTGCTCTAAATATTCAAAAACGGCATCCCAACCGTAGTGTATTCTTTTCGCATCTGCAGTTTTTGTTATTTCGGTGAAAGCTTGCTTGCTAAGCTCATCAGATATGAATTTCTTGAATTTCTCATATATGATAGGCATAACTATATCAAGGGTTTTGTATCTGTCGTATAGTGTGTGGTCCAAATCAAAAACTACGCCTTTTATTTTCATTTTTCAAAAACCCCGAATTCTGTATTGTTTTCAAGACTGCCCTTTCGCAAAAATGCATCCTTGCAAACGGGCTTGTCTGTTTTCATTGTGAAAATCATCTGTGCGTGTGGGGTAGAGGTTATAGCCTCGCCCTTTTCGTTTTTCATATCTTTTGCAATTTGAGTGAAGCATTTTTCGTTTGGCAGTAAAAACTCAACCTCGTCGCCTTCGTTAAATTTGTTTCTTTGCTCAATTGTTGCAACTTTCGTTTCTTCGTTGTAATCCAAAACATATCCAACCAAATCAAAATCACGAATATATGAGCCAGACGAATAAACCTGCGAATTTTCGTTTGTTTTTCCAAGATAGAAGCCCGTACTGTATGGGCGGTGGCTCGTTTTTAAAACCTCTGCATAGCTTGCGGGGTCAAACTTGTATTCATCAGGGTTTTTAAAGTATTTATCAATTTCATCTCTGTACGCCTTAATTGTACTTGCGACGTAGTATTCGCTTTTTACACGACCCTCAATTTTGAAGCTCGACACGCCGCTCTCTATTAATTCCTTAACATAGCCGAGCATACATAAATCCTTTGAATTAAGAATGAAGCTTCCGTTGTCGCCCTCGCCGATTTCCATATATTCACCTGGTCTTGTTTCTTCAACTAAAGAATATTTCCATCTGCAAGGCTGAGCACAAGCACCTTTGTTTGCATCTCTGCTTGTTAAATAGTTACTTAAAAGGCAACGACCTGAATATGAAACGCACATAGCACCATGAATAAAAGCCTCAAGTTCCAAGCTTTCAGGGGTGTTTTTTCTAATTTCACGGATTTCTTCAAACGACATTTCACGAGCAAGAACAACTCTTGATGCACCCATATCGTGCCATGCATTTGCCGACCAATAGTTTGTATTATTAGCCTGAGTTGAAATGTGCAATGGCAAGTCGGGATACGCTTTCCTTATATACGAAAACAATCCTAAATCAGCAACGATAAGCGCATCAATTCCAAGCATAACAACATTGTCAAGATAGCTTGGAAATTTTTCTATATCCTCATTATGCGGAATTATATTTGTTGTCAAATATACTTTTTTTCCTCTTTCGTGAGCAAAATCTAACGCCTCTTTCATTGAAGCATCGTCAAAGTTTTTTGAAGCCGTTCTTAATCCGAAGGCTTCTCCGCCGATATAAACGGCATCTGCTCCGTAAAGTATTGCTGTTTTAAGCTTTGTTAAATCGCCCGCAGGCGCTAATAATTCGGGTTTGTTCACTTAAATCTCTCCTTGTTGCAGTGAAAAATATTTTATCATAAATATTTTATACGCAATTTGCTTTTTTGTCAAGGTTAAATAAGCATTCCTATAACTTTATTTTCTGTGGAATATTTTTTTGTTGATATCTCGTATAGAAATTTGATTTTATATACTGAAAAATGGTCAAAGTTACAACTTTAACCACATATGCTTAAATCAAATTTTTAAACACCTTTATTTTTAATTTGTTATAAAATTATCGAAAATATTTGTCAACATATTACACTAAAACTATAACATAACGGTTTACCCGTACACGATATACGCATACGGGTAAACCGTTATAATTGCCAATCCACCACCGCAGAAACACCTTCCACGCTCATTCAAAATCTGTGTTTCTGCTGCATAGAAAAGGAGAGCCATTGACGGCTCTCCTTTCAAATGCGTGTTTTTTAATAAACATAGTTGCTATGCGTGCAAGAAAAGGTGTCGTTGTTTCCGGGACTAAAATTGCTTATATTCCATCCCTGCACAGACCATATATAGTCCATAAGATTTGTTCCCCACGTTACCGAGGAACCATTTGCTAAATACAATTTATTATTTGTCAAATTTCCACCCAGTAATTTTGAATTATCTGCCGTGTCGCTTTGTGGCGAATATCCCAATTCATCTCTTGGAATCAAAGACATAAATCGATGAAATCGTTGATATGTCAACCCAGAACCATCGACATCAAAAATCATTGCTCTTCGAGAAGTTTCACATGTCAGCGTCTCTTCAAGTATAACCGCACCTACATCATTATACCAAGTAAAAATCCCTGTGACTTTATCTTTGCTTGATGTGACAGAAGGTATCACTCTTATTTTTACTTTTTCAACGTCATTAGACGACATCTTATTTGTACTATCTCCACATATCCCCTCTATTATCTCTGCTCCAGTATTTGGATCTATTTTTACTTTTCCATTCGGACACCAATAATGTGCAAACCATTCTTCCCCATCAAATGTTTCTATTCCCATATCACAGGAACTATAAAATCCTATAACACCTAATGAAATGCAAGCAACTCTTCTTCCCCTTGTATCTACTGTTATATCCCTAAGATTTATGATCGTTTCTGCTTGCCTATATGCCGAATTATAAATTCCGTGAGAATAATAATGGGCTCCACATCCCATCTCCACACAAGGTGCTATGTGTGTGCTTAAAGCCACATCATATCCTCCTGTTATGCTTTCCCTATTTTGATAAGCAGTGACACCGAACGCTCCGTACGTTGTATCATAAGTAGAACCTACACCAACAAAATCATTATACGGGTTAAATACCATGTTTGACATATTTCCCATCCTCTCTTTATCTTTTATTCAATTTTTTCATAACTTAATATTTTTCTTTTTTCCATGTCATACTTAGCTTGATACATTCCTTTTTCATATTCTTTTTCCGAACCTATCTTTTCATCATATTTGGTAAAAACATCAGTATGATATCTGTATGTTGTTAAAACTTTACCATCGGAACTCACCTCCCAACTAAAATCTTCATTTGACCACGTTTTATGTGCTACTCCTCCGTTTTTATCAAATACATGCAAACTATATGTACATGTTGTTGAATGTCTCTGGGTCCAATATCCATAAACATAAATAAACTCATCGTATTCTTTTCTTATTGATTCATGAAAATATGAGCCGCCATCTCGCTCGAAATAATTTTCACTTTCAAATTTATAGTCAAGTAAAGGAATTATATTTTTATTTTTTCTGCTCACCGGTGCCGAATCATATAATCTCCAAAAAGTTACTATCGCCTGCTCTATCGTATATCCATCTAAAGGCGCAAAAACATCTTCGCCAACACCTTTCATAATTCCAAGTTCATTTATACTGTAAACATCTTTTTTTGCCCATTCCGAAATTTTTTCATCATCATAAAATGTAAACTCGCCTTCATTTTTTTCAAATTCAGCATAGTTTTTGTACACTCTCATAAGCATAGCAGCAGCTTCCTGCCTTGTAATGTTCCCGTTCGGATTAAATTCTGTTTCACTAATTCCATTTACAATTCCAATAT
>JAZNSA010000050.1:0-9824 GCA_045590935.1 Clostridia bacterium
AAGGCTGACGTTCAGGGCTCGGTTGAGGCTGTGTCGTCGTCTCTTATGAAGCTTTCAAATGAGGAAGTCAGAGTTAATGTTATTCATGGTGGTGTCGGAGCGGTTAACGAATCTGACGTTATGCTTGCTTCTGCATCAAATGCGATTATTGTAGGCTTTAATGTTCGTCCTGATACTGTTGCAAGAGGAGCTTATGAGAGAGGCGACGTTGATATAAGATTGTACCGCGTTATTTATGATGCGATTGAGGAAATTGAAGCTGCTATGAAGGGTATGCTTGACCCTAAATTTAAGGAAGCTGTTATCGGACACGCCGAAGTAAGACAAACATTTAAGGTTTCGGGCGTTGGAACAATTGCAGGTGCGTATGTTTTAGACGGAAGAATTGCAAGAAATGCACAGGTTCGTGTTGTTCGTGATGGCGTTGTTATCCACGAGGGTATCTTAGATAGCTTAAAGCGTTTTAAAGATGATGCAAAAGAAGTTGCTTCGGGATATGAATGTGGTATGGGCATAGAGAGATTTAACGATATTAAGGAAAGCGATATAATTGAGTGCTTCATAATGGAAGAAATAAAGCAGTAATGCTATTGTTTGTATGGAGGATAAAATGGCTCAAAACAGAATTAACAAAATAAATGAGCAGCTGATGCGTGAAATAAGCGGTATTATCCGTGATTTAAAGGATACAAGAATACCGCTTATGACAAGCGTTATATCAGTCAGCGCAACAAATGATTTAAAATATGCTAAAGTAAGAGTTAGCATAATGGGGGATGAAAAGGTTCAAAAAGAAGCTATGGATGGGCTTAAGAGTGCAGCGGGATTTGTAAGACGAGAGATTTTAAACAGAATGAAAATCCGCTGTGCGCCCGAAATAAGCTTTGAAATTGACCATTCGATTGAGTACGGAGCTAAGATAAACAGAATTTTAAACGAAGTTCGGAGGAACGAGGATGATGAATAGTGTTATTCTCGCATTAAAGGACGAAAAGGAAATTGTTTTACTTCCGCATATCAGTCCCGATGCAGATGCTATGGGTTCTTGCTTTGCTATGGCGGCGGCGCTTGAAAAGCAAGACATCAAATGCAGAATTATTATGGACGAGCCGCTTCCGTCGTATCTTGATTTTTTAGACGGCAATTGGGAAGTGTATGATGAAGATATTGATTACAATATGAAAAACAAGCTGTGTCTATGTATAGACTGCGGAGATTTGGGCAGAGTCGGCAAAAGGTCGGCTCTGTTTGCTGATGCTAAAAATGTTGTTTCAATTGACCATCATAGTTCAAATACAAGATATGCAAATGTAAATTGGGTTGAAGCGGATAAGCCTGCAACGGGTGTTTTGATTTATAAATATATAAAAGCGTGCAAAATTGAGCTTGATAATTATATTGCTTTAATGCTTTATACGGCTATATGCGGAGATACAGGCAATTTTAAATATTCAAATACAACTTCGGAAACGTTTGAAATTGCATCCAAGCTATTAAAATATGATATAAGGCATTGGGATATAAGCAAGGCAATTTTTGATACTGAGGAGCTTGATATATTAAGGCTTAAGGGGTATCTTATGCAAAATATAAAGAGCTACCTTTCGGGAAGAGTTGCGCTTGTTTCAATTGATTCTGAAACGATTGAAAAATTTGGAGTAAAAAGCTCGGATGTTGATGCGCTTGTTGATATTCCAAGGAAGGTTAAAGGGTGTGAGATTGCCGTTTCTGTTAAGGAAAGCGGAGATGCAATTAAAGTAAGCCTTCGTTCGGCAACGGATGCAGATGTTTCAAAAATTGCGAAGAAATTCGGCGGCGGAGGGCATATTAAAGCGGCTGGATTTGTTGTATGCGAAAAGTCAATCGACGAGGTATGTAAAATGATTATTGATGCAATCAGTGAGGAAATGAAGTAGTAGCTAAAAAGGAAAAGTGAGTAATTGATATGTATAACGGTGTTATAAATTTGAATAAGCCTAAGGGCAAAACCTCTCACGATATGATATATTTCGCAAGGCGTATTTTTGGGCAAAAGCGGGTAGGGCATACTGGCACGCTAGACCCTAATGCAACGGGTGTGCTTCCTGTTTGCCTTGGTATTGCAACTAAGGCGGCGGACTATATTGCGGCTGAAACAAAGGTGTATAAGGCGGAAATAATTTTTGGAATTGAAACGGATACGTCTGATATTTGCGGAAATGTTTTAAAAAGATGTGATGATTTTTTTGTGAGTGAGGAAGAATTTAAAAAAACCATAGCTGAGTTTGTTGGCGAAATAACTCAAATTCCGCCAATGTATTCGGCAATAAAGGTGGACGGAAAAAAGCTTTACGAGCTTGCAAGAAAAGGAATAAGCGTTGAGAGAAAAGAGAGAAAAATTTTTATTTATGATATAGAGGTTGAAAGCTTTTCAAAGGACAGGGCAATGATTGTTGTAACCTGTTCAAAGGGAACATATATAAGAACGCTTTGCGAGGATATAGGGCGCAAAATCGGCTCTCTTGCGTGTATGGGCGATTTAAAAAGATTGCAAAGTGGTAATTTTAATATAAACGACAGCTATACTTGTGAGGAACTTACAAGGCTTGCTGATGAGGGTAGACTTTCTGAAGCTATTATTAAAACGGATGACCTTTTTTCAGGATATGAAGAATTGGTTGTTTCGGGCAAAAATGAATTTAAGGTAAAAAACGGAACGGCTCTTGATGGCTTTGATTATGCGGAAGGAACGCCATTCAGGGTATATGGTGAGGATGGCGAATTTTTATGCATATCAAAAATGACAGAAGGAAAAATTAAAATGATGACATCTTTTTGGGAAAGATAATATATTTTTTCTATAGGAATTCTTAACTAAATTTTAGAAAGGAAATGTGTGCTGTGCAGATATATAAAAACCTTAATTTTAATAGCGAGAAAAAAACCGTATTGGCACTCGGAAGCTTTGATGCATATCACATAGCGCATATAGAGCTTATTTCAAAAGCCGTTTCCTATGCAAGTGAAAATGGGTTAAAGGTTGGAATTTATCAATTTGTTGAAAGACCTGATTTTGTTTTAAATCCAAGTGAGGATAATAAAAATTTGTATACAAACGAAAAAAAAGAGCAGTTTGCAAAGGAATGTGGCGTTGATTTTTTATATTTTGAAAAATTTGATTGCGATTTTATGAAAATGGCGCCTGAGGATTTTGTTTTGATGCTTTTGTCAAAATTTAATATAAAGTGCGTTGTTGTCGGCTTTGACTATAGATTTGGCTACAAAGGAGCGGGGGACAGCGCAGAAATGAAAAGATTTGGCGAAAAATATGGCTTTGAAACCATTATTTTGCCACCTGTTAAAATAGAAGATACTCTTGTAAGCTCAACTCATATAAGAAATTTGCTTTTTGAAGGAAATATTTTTGAGGCGAACAGATTTTTAGGGAGGGCATATTCTATAAGGTCAACTGTCTTTCATGACAGAGGAGTTGGAAGAAAGATTGGATTTCCAACTGCCAATATAGCTTTTGACGACAAAACTGTTGTTCCGAAGGAGGGCGTTTACGCAACCTTTGTTGAGATTGAGGGGAAAAAATATGCCTCTGTAACAAATATTGGAACAAGACCAACGTTTAATCTTAATAAAAAATCGATAGAAAGTTATATTTTAGATTTTAATGAAGATATTTATGCAAAAAGCATTGAACTGTTTTTTTTGGGCAGAATAAGAAATGAAATTAAATTTGAAAATTCTAAGCAGTTAAAGAGCCAAATTTTAAGCGATATTAACAAATCCAAAGAATATTTTGAACATTATCTTGAAAAAAAGAAATTATTTTAAAATTTTTAAAAAAATTTTTAAAATATACTTGAAAATTTGACGGATTTGTGAGAGAATTATAATAGATAGAGATTTTTAGTAGTTATTTTTGATTTAAAGGGAGGAGTTCTTATGAAAAAAGTTATGTCCCTGATTTTGGCAGCAGGAGAAAGCCCCAATATGAAGACAAAATATCCTAAAGCAATTTTTGACATTTGCGGCAAGCCTATGATTTCTTATGTTTGCGATAATGCAAAAAAGATTGGCTCTGAAAAAAATGTTGTTGTTTTAGGCTTTGGTGGCGATTATGTTTCCGATGTGCTTGGCGATGAGTTTGTATATTGCAAGCAAACGGAGCTTACGGGTACGGCTAAGGCTGTTTCAAGCGCCAGAGAGCAGTTTGAAAATTTCGATGGAATTGTTGTTGTTATGCCTTGCGATACCCCGCTTTTAACGGCAGAAGATGTTTTTGAGGCAATAAAGTATCATAACGAATTTAACAACGCAGCAACGGTTATAACTGCAATTGTTTCAAATCCGGAGGGGTATGGCAGAATAATAAGAAATAATGCGGGAGATGTTGCGGCAATAGTTGAGCACGCTTTTGCAAATCAATATGAGCTTGAAATAACAGAGGTTAATTCGAGTATTTATATTTTTGATTCTAAGGCTCTTTGCTATGCGCTTGATAATTGTGATACTTTATCGGGCGAGTATGATAAGGACAATATTATTCATTCTGTTGAGGTTTTGATTAAATCGGGAAGAAGAGTTGGAGCGTACGAGGTTGACAACGCTTCAGACATTTATGGAATAAACGATAGAGTTCAGCTATTTGAAGCACAGGCAATTATGAGAAACAGAATTAACCGTGCTCACATGTTAAACGGAGTTTCTATTATTGCGCCTGCGGCAACTTATATTGACTTTGGAGTTGAAATAGGACAAGACAGCGTTATTTATCCAAATGTTACAATAAAAGGCGATACTAAGATTGGGTGTGGCGTTTCGGTTGGTCAAAACTCTGTTATAACAAATTCAAAAATTGCAGATGATGTTGATATATTGAGCTCTGTTATTACTGACAGCATCGTTGACAGCGGTGCACATATTGGACCTTTTGCATATCTGAGGCCAAACAGCAAAATCGGCAAAAATGTTAAGATTGGTGATTTTGTTGAAATTAAGAATGCTGCTTTAGATGAGGGTACGAAGGTATCTCATTTAACATATGTAGGCGATTCAGACATTGGTAAGGGAGTTAATTTTGGTTGTGGTTGCGTAACCGTTAATTATGATGGTGCGAAAAAATATCGTTGTAAGGTTGGCGACCATGCTTTTATTGGATGTAACACAAACCTTGTTGCTCCGGTAGTTGTTGGAAATGGGGCATATATTGCCGCAGGCTCAACTATAACAGACGAAGTGCCTGAAGATAGTCTTGCAATTGCCAGAAGCAGGCAAATAAATAAATCGAATTGGACAGACAGGAGGAACCAAAACAAATGATAACACATGGTAAGAACATTAAAATTTTCTCAGGAAATTCAAATCAGGATTTAGCGACAAAAATTGCTGCAAAGCTTGAGGTGCCGGTTGGAAATTCTAACGTAACAAAGTTTAGCGACGGTGAAATTTCGGTAAATCTCAATGAAACGGTGCGTGGTTCGGACGTATTTGTTGTTCAGTCTACATCGGAGCCTGTAAACGATTATTTAATGGAGCTTCTTATAATGATTGATGCATTAAAGAGAGCTTCTGCAGGCAGAATTACTGCAGTAATCCCATATATGGGTTATGCAAGACAGGATAGAAAAGCAAAGGCTAGAGACCCAATCTCAGCAAAGCTTGTTGCTGACCTTATTTCAACGGCAGGTGCAGACAGAGTTTTAACAATGGACTTGCACGCGCCCCAGATTCAGGGATTCTTTAACATTCCTGTTGACCACCTTTTGGGCGGACCTATTTTAGCACCATATTTTGTTGAAAAGTTTGGTAAAAACAGTGAGGACCTTGTTGTTGTATCGCCTGACTTTGGCAGCGTAACTCGTGCACGTACTTTTGCTCATAGAATTAATGCGCCAATCGCAATAATAGATAAGAGACGTCCGAAGGCTAACGTAAGCGAAGTTATGAATATTATTGGTGATATTAAGGGTAAGTCAGTAATTTTGGTTGATGATATGATTGATACTGCAGGAACAATAACAAATGGTGCGCAGGCTCTTATTGACCATGGCGCAAAAGAGATTTATGCTTGTTGTACGCATCCTGTTCTTTCAGGTCCTGCAATAGACAGAATTAACGCATCTCCTATTAAAGAGCTTCTTGTTTTAGATACTATTGTTCTTCCTGAAGAGAAGCATATTGAAAAAATTAAAACGCTTAGCGTTGCAAATGTATTTGCAGAGGCTATTGAGAGAATTTATGCAGACCTTTCAATCAGCACACTTTTTAATTAATTTGTTGTACATATACAGGGTATAAAAACATTTAACACAAATAAGGGGCTGTAAAATGCACAGACCTCGCAAAACAAAAAAATAAAGATTTTAAGGCGTTTTGCAAATATATAACGGATAAAATAAGGAATAAAATGTAGCAAAATTTGCAATTTTGCTACATTTTAGGTTTAATGATTGTTTTGCGATATGAACAAGCATTGCCTCTCGGCGTACCCCGTACGCCGTTGGGAAGAACAAAGCCTTGCTTTGGCTCAGCTTGTCTGTTATGCATCATTTTTTCACCAGCCCGAAAGGAGCCGCAGCATTTTGCTGTAGCTCCTTATTTGGTGTACGTAATAAAAAGCAAAAGGAGATAAAAAATGTATCTTATAGCAGGGCTTGGAAATCCAGGCAAGCAATACGAAATGACAAGGCATAATATAGGCTTTGAGGTTATTGATTATATTTCGGATGAATATTCGATAAAGGTTAATAAAATAAAGCATAAAGGGCTTATTGGCGAGGGATTTATAGGAAGGGAAAAGGTTGCTTTGCTAAAGCCACAGACATTTATGAATCTTAGCGGCGAAAGCATAAGAGAGGCTGCTTCTTTTTATAAAATTCCGCCCGAAAATATTATTGTTATATATGATGATATTTCGCTTGCGACAGGCTCTGTAAGAATAAGGGCAAAGGGCTCTGCGGGAGGGCATAACGGCATTAAGTCTATAATATATCAGCTCGAAAGCGACAACTTCCCAAGAATTAAGCTTGGAGTAGGTCAACCAAGGCATAAGGATTATGATTTAAAGGATTTTGTTTTGGGAAGATTTGCAAAAGAAGAAATTAAAGAGCTTGAGGATGTTATAAGAACAATTCCCGATATTATTAATACTATTATAACTCTGGGGTGCGACAGAGCTGCGGGAAAGTTTAACAGAACTGTTAAAATAGATGAAACAGGAGATAAGTAATATGTCTTTTGAAACGGTTTTAGATGCTTCTAAGGATTTTTTGAAGCTTCAAAAATATTTAGATGAAAATATAACTCCAATAAGTATTATCAGCGGTGCACAATCGCAAAAGGTGCACCTTATTTATACTACTGCAAAAAAAATTGGTAAAAGCATTTTGGTAGTTTGTCCGTCGGACTTTGAAGCGAGGGCGGCAATGCTTGACTACAGGTTTTTTTCGGGTAGAGAGGCTTGCTTTTATCCATCTAAGGACTACGTTTTCTACGATGTTGATACGGTAAGCCGCGCAAGCGTATATGACAGACTATGTGTTTTGGAAAAGATTTGCAGTAATGACGGGGCAAGTGTTATTTTTACGAGCGTTCAGGCAATTATGCAGTTTGCGCCTGATTTTGAGCTTTTTTTATCTAATCGCTTAAGCTTTGAGGTAGGATTTGAAAAAGATATAAATGAGCTATTAGAAAAGCTTGTTGAAATGGGATATGTAAGAGAGGATATGGTTGAGGGGATTGGTCAGTTTTCGTTCAGGGGTGGCATTTTAGATATTTTTTCGCCAAATTTCGATAACCCCGTAAGAGTTGAATTTTTTGATAACGAAATTGATTCAATCCGTTTTTTTGATGTTTCCTCTCAGCTTACAATTTCAAAAACGGATAGCGTTGATATATGCGTTTGCAGAGAGCTTATTTTAACAGAGGATAGAAAAAATAGTCTTACAGATAAGCTCAAGGGCGAGCTTTTGAAGCTTAAAAGGAAAAGAACAAATGTTGATTTGGCTATTGAGCATTTATCGGCAGATATTGAAAAGCTTACGCAAAGCGGCTCACTTGCTTCAATTGATAAATATGTTTTTCAAATATACGAAAAAATTCCGACAATTTTTGACTTTATGGCAAACGATATGGTTTGCTTTATTGACGAGCCAAAAAGAACTCTTGAGGCGGCAAAAACTTATGAAGCCGATTTTTCGGAGACTATGTGCGATTTGATTGATAGGGGCGTTTTATATCCGTCAAACAAGCAGTTTATAATATCCTATAAAGAAATTTTTGAAAAAATGTGTTCTTACAAGGCTGTTTGTCTGTCGATGGTTCAGGGGGCAATGCCGTTGATATCGCCTAAGGCACAAATTAATTTTAATGTAAGGTCGCTTAATTCATTTCATGGAAAGATTGACTTTTTATTTGACGATTTACAGGATTGGAAAAGAAAGGGCTCAACGGTTGTTATACTTGCGGGGGGCGAGGAAAGATGCAAAAACCTTGTAACATCGCTTAATAATTCTAATATTGAAAGTATTTATGCAAAAGAATTTTCAAAAAGCTGCATAGGAAGAATAAATGTTATGAGGGGAAGTCTTCAGGGTGGTTTTTATTATCCTGAGGAGAATTTCGTTTTAATAAGTGATAGGGAAATATTTAATGAAAACAAGAGAAAAAGAGCAAGAAATAAAGCTGATGATGAAAATAAAATTCGCTCATTTGCCGATATTTCCCCAGGTGATTATGTTGTTCATCAAATTCACGGAATAGGAAGATATGAGGGTATTCAAAAGCTTACTACTCTTGGAAATACAAAGGATTATCTAAAAATTTCATATCACGGAACGGATAAGCTTTACGTTCCGACGAGCCAAATTGATATGCTTTACAAGTATATAGGAAACAACGATAAGAAAATAAGCGTAAATAAGCTTGGCGGAGCTGATTGGAACAAAACCAAGGCAAGGGTTAAGTCGAGCGCAGGGGATATGGCAAAGGGGCTTATTGAGCTTTATGCCGCAAGAGAAAAAGAGGTTGGTTACGGATTTTCTGCCGATACGGAGTGGCAGAGGCAGTTTGAAGATAATTTTGCATACACAGAGACCACCGACCAGTTAAAGTGCATCGAGGAGGTTAAAAGGGATATGGAAAAGCCACGCCCGATGGACAGACTTCTTTGCGGTGATGTAGGATATGGAAAAACCGAGGTAGCACTCAGGGCGGCATTTAAGGCTGTTATGGATTCAAAGCAGGTTGCATATCTTGTGCCTACTACTGTTCTTGCGATGCAGCATTATAATACATTTATGAGTCGTATGGAGGATTTTCCTGTAAGAGTTGAAATGCTTTCGAGATTCAGAACACCAAAGCAACAAAAGGAAACGTTAAAGCGATTAAAAACAGGCGAAACCGATATTTTAATCGGAACACACAGAATTCTTCAAAAGGATTTGCAATTTCATGATTTGGGGCTTTTAATTGTTGACGAAGAGCAGAGGTTTGGTGTAGCACATAAGGAAAAGCTTAAACAAATAAGGAAAAATGTTGACGTTTTAACGCTTAGCGCAACTCCTATTCCGAGAACTCTTCATATGGCAATGGTTAATATTAGGGATATGAGTGTTATTTCTGACCCACCGCAAAACAGGTATCCTGTTCAGACGTATGTTATGGACTATAACGAGCAGGTTGTTTGTGATGCAATTAAAAAGGAGCTTGCAAGAGGTGGTCAGGTTTATTATTTATACAACAAGGTTAAATCTATATATCATGTTGCTGAAAGAATAAAGGAGCTTATACCAGAGGCTAATGTTGGCGTTGGTCATGGGCAGATGAGCGAGGGT
>JAZNSA010000051.1:0-3287 GCA_045590935.1 Clostridia bacterium
CGCACTTTTTTTATACGTTTGCCGCTTTTTATATTTTTATACCTTTACCACTGTATTTTCAATAAATTCAGGCTGTAACAATTTTGTTTGCATCCTGAAGCGAAAATACCTCAACCGCTTCTTCTCTCATTTTATATTTCAGAATTTTCCCCGCAGCATTCATCGGGAAGGAATCAACAAAACGAACATACCTTGGCACCTTATGCTTAGCCATATTTGCCATTATATATTCCTTAAGCTCCTCCTCTGTCATACTCTCTCCCGCTTTAACTATAACGCACGCCGCAATTTCTTCGCCATACTGCTTATCGGGCACGCCTATAACCTGAACGTCGCTAACCTTAGGATGAGTATAAATAAAATCCTCAATCTCTTTAGGATAAATATTTTCTCCGCCTCGGATAATCATATCCTTAATTCTTCCTGTTATCTTATAATATCCATTATCGTCCTTTCGTGCAAGGTCGCCCGTATGAAGCCATCCATCTCTGTCAATCGCAATAGCAGTTGCTTCAGGCATCTTATAATATCCCTTCATAATATTATAACCTCTTGCAACAAACTCTCCGTCTACTCCATTTGGCAATTCCTCCCCCGTTTCAGGGTCAACAATTTTGCACTCAACGCCAGGCAACGCACTTCCGACAGTATTAACCCTTAAATCAATAGAGTCTGTAGTCTTACTCATCGTACATCCTGGTGAAGCTTCAGTCTGACCATAGGTTATGCAAATCTCAGACATATGCATCTTTTCAATAACATCCTCCATAACCTTAATAGGACAAGGACTTCCCGCCATAATACCCGTTCTCATATATGAAAAGTCAGTCTTTTCAAAATCCTCATGGCCAAGCATAGCTATAAACATCGTTGGAACGCCGTGAAAACACGTTATCTTTTCTCTGTTTATGCAATCCAAGCCTTTCTTAGGTGAAAATGCAGGAATAGGCGACATAGTAACGCCGTGCGTCATAGCAGCCGTCATAGCAAGAACCATTCCGAAGCAATGGAACATCGGAACTTGAATCATAAGCCTATCCGCCGTCGACAAATCCATACAATCGCCAATCGACTTACCATTGTTTACAACGTTATAATGAGTAAGCATAACACCCTTCGGGAAGCCCGTTGTTCCCGATGTGTATTGAATGTTACAAACATCGTGCTTACTAATTGTTATCTCTCTGCGCAAAACCTCCTCAATTGGGGTTTGCTCCTTCATTGCAAGCGCTTCGTCCCATGTGAGACATCCCTTGTTGTCGCTATCTATTGTTATAACATTCCTCAAAAACGGCAATCTCTTAGAATAAAGTGGCTTGCCCTTTTTGTGATTTTCAAGCTCAGGACAAAGCTGATTTATAATCTCAATATAATTTGAATCCTTATACCCATCAATCATAACAAGAGTATGAGTATCCGACTGCCTTAATGCATATTCAGCCTCATAAACCTTATACGCCGTATTAATAGTTACCAAAATAGCACCAATCTTTGTTGTTGCCCAGAAGGTTATATACCAGGCGGGCACATTCGTTGCCCATATAGCAACCTTATCTCCTCTTTTAACACCCATAGAGATAAGTGCTCTCGCAAAATCGTTTACATCATCACGAAACTGAGCGTACGTTCTTGTATAATCCAAGGTAGTATATCTGAAAGCATACTGCTCAGGAAATTCCTCAACCATTCTGTCCAAAACCTGAGGAAAGGTTAAGTCAATAAGGGTATACTTTTCCCATACATACTTTCCCGTTTTCGCCGCATTATCATACAAAAAGCCCCTCGAAACTCCCGAATCACGATACGTTTTCATAAAATTCACAAAATGAGGAACAACTATCCCCGCATCCGTCAAATCAGGCATCCATTTTTTAACCCACTCAAGAGTTATATACCCGTCATAATTAATCGAACGCAAAGATGACATAACGCTGTCAATCGGAACATCTCCCTCACCCATCATCTTATAGACAACCTTTCCGTTCTCCATAACAGAATCTTTAACATGAACGTGCTTTATGTATGCTCCCAAATTCTGAAGCGTCGTCTCAGGCGTTTCACCAAAAAACCTATACGGGTGGTGCACATCCCAAAGCGCGCCAACATAATCACTCGCAATAGAATTTAACAAATTGCAAAGTCTTTTTGAATCTGCGTAAACGCCATTTGTTTCAACAAGCAAAACAACATTTTTTTCCTCCGCAAACGAAACAAGCGCCCTTATTTCTTCGCAAATAGCCTCGTCGTCTACCTCGCCATTCGGCTCAGCATCCTTATCTGCTAAAATTCTTATATATTTTGCTCCTATAATACTTGCAACTCGTATATATTTTTTTATTTCAGAAATATTTTCCTCACGCTTTTCAGTAAACTTAAGGCAGCTTCCCGTAGCAAGACAAGGAACAGAAATTTCAAGCCTCGACAATTCCTGAGCAGTCTTTTCGCACTTTTCTATAGAAAAAGGCGAAGATGCAACCTCATCTTGTATCTCTCTGACCTCTATGCCGTCAAATCCAAGGTCCTTAGCCATAGAAAGAATTTCCTTCCAGCTATAGTTTGGACAGCTCAAAGTTGAAAAAGCAATTTTCATATACTACATCCTTTCCTTTTGCATCAAAAAAAACACAAATTCAAAAATCAAAATTCTAAATCACATTGTAACATACATTTTTCAATTTCTCAATTATTAGACAATTTAAAGCAGAAAAGCGGAATTTCTCTACTGCAAAATCGCATTTTTTAAAACTTTTTTCTTTGTAATCATAAAACATATACCCTGTATCGCCGCCGTAATAGCCCAAGATGCAACATACGACACATATAACATTTCGGGCGTTCTGAAAGCCGCAAAAATCGTATATATCCATAAAATTCTTACTCCGCATACTCCTACAATAGAAACAATCATAGGTCCGAATGAATCTCCAAGTCCTCTTGTTGCGCCAACAAAAACCTCCATTAATCCACACAAAAAATACGGTAAGGTCAGATACAAAAGCCTTAAAGCACCAATATCAATAACTGCGCTGTCGGACGAATATGCCGAAAGCAAACCTCTTCCAAATACTACGCATAGCACTCCAAGAACAATTCCAACAACGCTTACAACCAACCCGCAGCAAAGCGTACTTCTTCCAATTCGTTCAAACTTCTTTGCACCAAAATTCTGTCCAACAATCGTAACCGCCGCATGGTGAAACGAATTCATAGCTATATAAACAAACCCCTCAACATTTGCAGCAGCGGAATTTCCCGCAACAAAATCTGCGCCGAATGAATTTATAGAC
>JAZNSA010000052.1:0-2972 GCA_045590935.1 Clostridia bacterium
CAAGAACGCCGCCCTGAATAGCAGCACCGATTGCAACACACTCGTCGGGGTTAATGCCGTTGTCTGGCTCTTTGCCGACAATCTTTCTTACTGCTTCCTGAACTGCGGGGATTCTTGAAGAACCACCAACCATTAATACCTTTGCAATATCAGAAGCACTAACACCTGCATCACGCATAGCGTTTCTGACAGGCTCCATTGTTTTTTCAACCAAATCAGCTGTAAGCTCGTCAAACTTAGCGCGGCTTAGTGTTATATCAAGATGCTTAGGACCTGTCTGGTCAGCCGAAATAAACGGAAGGTTAATATTTGTACTCATAACTCCCGAAAGCTCAATCTTAGCCTTTTCAGCAGCTTCCTTCAATCTCTGCATAGCCATCTTATCCAATTTTAAATCTATTCCTGTATCCTTCTTAAACTCATCAGCAAGGTAATTCATAATCTTTTCATCAAAGTCATCTCCACCCAAGCGATTGTCGCCGCTCGTTGCCATAACTTCAAATGTTCCATCACCTATTTCAAGAATAGATACGTCGAACGTTCCGCCTCCAAGGTCATAAACCATAATCTTGTGGTCATTGTCGTTTCCAAGGCCATAAGCAAGAGCCGCTGCAGTAGGCTCGTTTATAATACGCAAAACATCAAGACCTGCAATCTTACCTGCATCCTTAGTAGCCTGACGCTGAGAATCTGAAAAATATGCAGGAACGGTTATAACCGCCTGAGTAACCGTTTCTCCAAGATAACGCTCTGCATCCGCCTTAAGCTTTTGCAAAATCATTGCGGAAATTTCAGTTGGGGAATATGTTTTATCTCCCAAAGAAACCTTTCTGTCAGTTCCCATATCACGCTTAATTGAAATAATTGTATCATCAGGATTTGTTATTGCCTGTCTTTTAGCAACCTGACCTACCAATCTTTCTCCGCCCTTTGTAAGTGCAACAACGGACGGGGTTGTTCTGTTTCCTTCCGGATTAGGAATAACAACAGGCTCGCCGTTTTCCATAACAGCAACACATGAATTTGTTGTTCCCAAATCAATACCAATAATCTTTCCCATAATCTAATTCCTCCTAATTTATATTGAAATAATAAGTAATACCTTAATTTGCAACCTTAACCATACTATATCTTATAACCTTATCTTTTAATTTATATCCCTTTTGAAATTCTTCAACAACCTCATTTTCACCATACTGCTCGTCATCAATATGCATAACGGCGTTATGAAAATTTGCATCAAACGGCTTTCCTACAGCCTCAATCTCCTCTATTCCTATTCCGTTAAAAACTTCAACCGTCATCTTTTTGATAAGCTCAATTCCCGAATACACATCTTCAATACTTGTTGCATCCTTTGACGAATCCAACGCTCTGTCCAAGCTGTCCAAAACAGGCAGTAGCTTTTCAACAGTATCGGAAACAGACTTTGCATAAAGCTCATCCTTTTCTCGTATACTTCTGTTTTGATAGTTTTTATACTCAGCCGCAAGCCTGAAATACTTTTCCTCAAGCTCCTTTAATTTTCCTTCAAGCTCTTCTTTTTCACTTTCCTCTGCTGCTTTTTCTTCCTTTACCTCATCTTCGCATTTTTCCAAGACAGCTTCGTTTTCTATTTTCTCATTCTTTTCTGTTTCATTCTTTTTTGCCAAAATTCTCACTACCTTCCTCTTCTTTGTAAAGCTCATCAACAATTCCGTCAAGACTTTTTGCAATAAAGTCAAGCGATGAAACAACCTTTGCATAATTCATTCTTGTCGGCCCGACTATTCCAAGCTTTCCGATAGGTTTTTCTCCTATCGTATACTTTGCCGTTACAATTGACGTGCCTTTCATTTTATCCTTGCCGTTCTCTTCCCCGATAAATATTTTTATTCCGCCGCTTTGAGCTCCCTTGTCAATAGCAGTTTTAAGGCTTTGCTTGTCATCTAAAAGCTCTAAAACTTCTCTTGCCTTTTCAATGTTGTAATATTCGGGGTGATGCAAAATACTCTGTCTTCCCGAAATATAAATTTCCGAGCCGTCAAGCTCGCTTATAGCCTGATGCACAAACTCCAAAATAGGCATCAGAATTTGCGACGACTCTCCAAGACTTTTGCTCATTTCATTAATTATGTTTAAATTAATTTCCTCAATTGTAAGCCCTGTAAGCCGTTCATTTAAAACTGCCGACAATCGCCTTAAAGAAATTTCATCTTCTTTAACATTTATCATTTGGTTTTTAACTATTCCTTCATTTGTAATCAAAACCAAAAGCGCAGTTTCCGAATCAACAGGAACAATCTCAAACCGCTTTACATACGATTGTTTAAGCTCGGGCGTAACGGCAACAGTTGTATAGCTCGTAAGCTGCGACACAACATCGCTCGCCTGACGAATTAATTTATCAAGCTGCAGCACTCCCGCCGCAAACAATCTTCTCAGCTTAACAATATCGTTTGTTGCCATATCGTAGCTTTTCATTAATTCGTTAACATAAAACCTATACCCAGCATCCGTAGGCACTCGCCCCGACGACGTGTGTGGCGAGATAAGATAGCCCATTTCCTCTAAGTCAGCCATTTCATTTCTGACAGTAGCACTTGAAAAACCCATATCAGTGTGCTTAGCAATCGTTCTTGACCCAATCGGCTCGGCATACATAATATAATCCTCGATTATCATTTGAAGAATTTTTCTTTTTCTATCCCCAAGCTCCACTTTATGACCTTCTTTCTTTTATCTGCAAGCTTATTATTCCGTCGTCCCCTCTATTTTTTCTTTTGTTAGCACTCTTATCCGTCGAGTGCTAATCACATTAAATAAGATACCACTTTATTACAAATTTGTCAAGAGCAATTTTAATTTTTTTTCATATTTAACGGTTTGTTCATATTCAATTGATATTTTTTTCAAAAATAGTCATATTAACATAGGTACAAATCAATTTTTTTTGCTAATTTCAAACAAAAGCGACAAACGCACTTTTTTTA
>JAZNSA010000053.1:0-1631 GCA_045590935.1 Clostridia bacterium
CTTATCGAGAGAAATTTAAGGCTTGTAGTTTATATAGCGAAAAAATTTGAAAACACATCGGTTGGAATTGAAGATTTGATTTCGATTGGGAGCATTGGGCTTATAAAAGCGATTAATACATTTAAGCCGTCAAAAAACATAAAGCTTGCAACGTATGCTTCAAGGTGTATAGAAAACGAAATTTTGATGTATTTAAGGAAAAACAGCTCGGGCAAAATTGAAGTTTCAATTGATGAGCCGTTAAATATTGATTGGGACGGAAACGAGCTTTTGCTTTCCGATATTTTAGGCACAGAAGCAGATATTATAAACAAAAACATAGAAGAAGAGGTTGACAGAGAGCTTTTAAGGCTTGCTATGAATAAGCTTTCAGGAAGAGAAAGACATATTATGATTTTGAGGTTCGGACTTTTCGGAAATGAGGAAAAAACGCAAAAAGAGGTTGCGGATATGCTTGGAATTTCCCAATCGTATATCTCAAGACTTGAGAAAAGAATTATTTTAAGATTGAGGAAAGAAATAAGTAAAATGACATAAGATAAAAATAATATATGTGTTGACGTTTTTACATACTGACAAGGAGGAATAATGTATGATTAACAAGGTTTACATCTGCGGCGTCAACACAGCGAAGCTGCCAATTTTATCCGAAGGGCAGAAAGAAGAACTTTTATTAAAGATTAAAAATGGAGATAAGGAAGCGAGGGAAAGCTTTATACAAGGCAATTTAAGGCTTGTTTTGAGCGTTGTTCAGCGCTTTGGAAATAGAGGGGAAAATCCTGATGATTTGTTTCAGGTTGGATGCATAGGCTTGATAAAATCAATAGATAATTTTAATTTGGAGGTTGGAGTTAAATTTTCAACATATGCAGTTCCAATGATTATAGGCGAAATACGAAGATATTTAAGAGATAACAGCTCAATTAGGGTAAGCCGCTCGCTAAGGGACATAGCATATAAGGCATTGCAGGTTAAAGAGAGCTTTATTTTAAAAAATAACAGAGAGCCAACAATTGAAGAAATTGCAAAGGAGCTCGAAATTCCAAAGGAAGAAATTGTTTTTGCACTTGATGCAATTTCTGACCCTGTTTCGCTATATGAGCCTGTTTATCACGACGGCGGAGATGCTTTATATGTTATGGACCAGGTGTGTGATGAAAAAAGCTGTGATGAGGCGTGGCTTGAGCAAATAAGTTTAAGGGAAGCGATGAAGCATTTGTCAAAAAGAGAAAAGCACATTTTATCCTTGCGGTTTTTTAAGGGGAGAACGCAGATGGAGGTTGCTGACGAAATAGGAATAAGCCAGGCGCAGGTTTCAAGACTTGAAAAAAATGCGATTGAGCAAATGAAAAAATATATGTAATGTTTTATAAAATTTTGCATATAATGATTTGTGGGGGTTTATGGAGGTGATATTATGAAAAAGGAAAAAATAGAAGAAAAAAATGAAAAGGCAGACAAGATAAGCATAGAAATAAATTTGTCAGCAATAGAGGATATTGATGACTTTATATTTAAAAATGAGGTTATAAAGCTTCATTCGGAAAGATGAAAAGTAGGCGACAGAACAAGTCTTGTGGTCTGTTGCTTATTTTTTTACAATCCTGTTCAATTTAGTATTGCCAAACCTA
>JAZNSA010000054.1:0-3567 GCA_045590935.1 Clostridia bacterium
ACATTTGAAAGAGAAAATACAACACCCTGAACACTTGCAGGGCCGCCTATCTTCAAAATGTCAATAATATATTTTTTCTGCAATTTAATTTTCTTTATATCCAAATGTAAAAAACCACTGTTTTTCCTTAGTGAAATAAAAATAAAAATTGCCGATATATACTGCGAAACAACCGTTGCAATAGCAACTCCTGCAACGCTCATTTTAAAAACTATAACCAAAATAAGATTTAATGCAACATTTACAACGCCCGAAATACTTAAAAATATAAGTGGTCTTTTCGTATCACCAACTGCCCTCATCGCCATTGCACCAAAATTATAAAAAACATTTGCAGGCGTTCCTAAGAAAAATATCTTAAGATATAAGTTTGACAAATCAATAATCTCGCTCGGACAATCCATTAAAACAAGCATCTGCTTTGAACAAATTAAACCGATTGCACACGCAACAAGCCCGCAAACAAAGCTTAATGCTATTGATGTATGAAGTGCATCTTGTGTGTTTTGATAATTCTTAGCGCCAAAATTTCTTGCAACCAATACGCTTGTTCCAACGCCAAGACTCATAAACACTCCAATTAATAAATTAATCAACGCTCCGTTTGAGCCAACCGCCGCAAGAGCCTCGCTTCCCGCAAATTTACCAACAACAATAACATCAGCCGCATTATATAAAAGCTGCAAAATTCCCGTTAGCATAATCGGAATTGAAAATTTAATCACACTTTTTAAAATCGGACCTTCGGTCATATTTAATTCGCCGCTTTTTGCCATAAAGCACACCCCATCAAACATCAATATCTTCCAACCTAGTAATTTTACCACATTTATAACCTTCTGTAAAGACAAAACAATTTCCAAAATTTGCGCCTTAATCAAAAAATTATTCGGCTCTTTTGCCAATTACTTAAACTGCGAATTAAAAAGCTCTGCATAAACTCCGCCTTTTTCAATAAGCGAAGTGTGATTTCCTTGCTCAACAACATCTCCGTTTTTCATAACCAAAATAACATCTGCATTTTGAATTGTTGATAATCTGTGGGCAATAACAAAGCAGGTTTTGTCCGCCATAAGCTCCCTCATAGCCTCCTGAATAACCATTTACGTTCTCGTATCAACATTTGACGTTGCCTCATCCAATATGAGCATCGGTGCTTCAAGCAGCATAGCTCTCGCTATTGTTAAAAGCTGCTTTTGTCCTTGAGATATGTTCATCGCATTTTCGGTTAAAACAGTATCATATCCGTCTTTAAGGCTCTCTATATACCTATCTATCCTTGCCTCCTTGCAAACCTTTTTAACGTCATCAAGCGTGGCATCCTTTTTTCCGCAAACAAGATTTTCGTATATAGTTCCGTAAAATAACCATGTATCCTGCAAAACCATTGCAAACGATTTTCTAAGGCTATCTCTTGTAATTTTTGAAATATTTTTTCCGTCTATCGATATAATGCCACTCTGGGGGTCATAAAAACGCATCAAAAGATTAATCAGCGTTGTTTTTCCCGCCCCCTTCAACTCAGCACTTGCAATCCGTTAGCTTATCCGAAACAAGATATATGTTTCCCGCTCCCATACTGATTATTATATCACCATCACAGGCAACGCTCTTCAAATAGCTTGCAATTTCATCAAAATCCTTTATATATTTTGCTTTCTTTCCGCTTTCCGTAACGGCATCTGCAAGCTGCCTCGAGCTTACAATTCCCGTATCCTTTTCCCTTGCCGCATAAATATCTGCAAAAACAATCTCATCGGCAAACTCAAACGCTCCTGTAAATTCATTAAACAACGCTTTTGTTCTCGTATAGGTATGCGGCTGAAACGCAACATAAACCTTTCCCTTTGCAATTGCTCTTGCCGTTTTTAATGTACACATTATCTCAGTAGGATGATGTGCATAATCGTCTATAACCAATGCTCCGTTTACGCTTCCTTTCTTTTCAAAGCGTCTGTGAACAAGACAAAATTTTTCAACTCCGCTTGCAATAATCTCTCCGTCAATTCCAAGCGCGTATCCAACGGCGAAGCAAGCGAGTGCATTTAAAACATTGTGTTCCCCTGCAACGCTAAGCTTAACCGAAATGTTCTTTCCGTCAAAGCACACATCGAAGCTTCCCATACCTTTTTCATCAAAGCTCAGGTTTTTTGCGCAAAAATCATTTTTATCCTCTAAGCCGTACGTCAAAAGCCTTCCTCTTACACTTTTTGTACAGTCCATTGCATTTGCATCATCACCGCAAACAACTGCAAATCCATTCTCATCGGGAATTTGCAAATATTTTTCAAAAACACTCTTGATATGCTCTATATCCCTGAAATAATCAAGGTGGTCTGCATCAACATTTGTAACAACAGCAATCGTCGGGAAAAACTCTAAAAATGAACAATGGTATTCGCAAGCCTCCGTCAAAAAACACTCGCTTTTTCCCGTTCTTACGTTTCCGCCTATCGCATCAAGATTTCCGCCTATAGTAATAGTTGGGTCAAGCTCAGCTTCAAGCAAAACGTGCGACAGCATAGATGTCGTTGTCGTTTTGCCGTGCGTTCCCGCAATTCCAATGCTCTTTTTAAAGCCCCTCATAACCGCACCAAGCAAAATTGAGCGTTCAATTGCCAAAATTCCGTTTTCTTCTGCATATACAAGCTCGGGATTATCCTTTTTAACAGCCGCCGTATAAACAATTAAATCCGCACCGACCACATTTTCCCCGCAATGCCCGATATATACATCTATTCCCAAATTTCTCAAGCCACAAACCGCATCACTTTCCGAAATATCAGAGCCTGTTATTTTAAACCCTTTTTTGTAAAGTATTCTTGCAAGCCCGCTCATACTCACGCCGCCGATTCCTACAAAATGAATTTTTGCTCCTTTTTTTAAATCCTCAATATAAAAATTATTCATAATACAAAATCCTTCTCATTACAATATTTTCAAATCTATAATCTGCTTTTTTACTTTACTTACCATTATACACTATATTTTCAAAAAATAAAACTTTTTTTTGAATTTTTTTTTGAATTTTTTAACAAAATTCATTTTTTCGTGAATATTATGTTAATTTTTACGGAAAATATTGACTTCTTTTCGTTTCTATGCAAAAATAGTCTTATGACAGACTATTTCTGTTAAAAACAAACGAGGCGGTGAAGCATTATGCAAATTACAGATATTCGCGTAAGAAAGCTAAATTCAGATGGTAAAATGAAAGCTATTGTTTCAGTAACCTTCGACGATGCAATCGTAATTCATGACATAAAAGTCATCGAGGGAACAGACAAGCTTTTTGTGGCAATGCCAAGCAGAAAAACTCCTGACGGAGAATTTAAAGACATTGCTCATCCTATCAACATGCAAATGCGCGAAAGACTTCAAAAGAGCATTTTGGAAAAATACGAAGTAACATTAAACGAAGAAGTTGAACAGCCGACAGAATAATACAAAAAAGAGCAGGCTCTTATTTAAATTGTCTGCTCTTTTATTGATTTTTATAATCATTTGATGTTATACAAAATATAATTAAGTGTGTTTGTGAAATATTTTTATAACTTTATTTTTACG
>JAZNSA010000055.1:0-2103 GCA_045590935.1 Clostridia bacterium
GCAGGGGTATTGGGATGCCGCTGCTTTGACTGTTTATGAGTTTTTAAGCAGTAGTGAATATTTTGGAACTCATCAAATAGATTTAAATAATGTTTATAAAAATACTAAAATGATTCGTTCTTCCATGTTTTACGACGACGAACTAATAATGATTCTTAAAAACAAAGGTGTTAACAGCAATTGGGACATTGCCTATATTGTTTTTTGCGCAAGTGTTATTTTGAATACGAAAGACTCCGAAAAAATATACAAATATTGTTTGAATCTGAGCGATAATATTTTAGATGACTACGAAAAGATTGCAATAACAACGGCTATTGTTTTGAATAAACCGACTGACTATTGCCTCAGATACGGAAAGCTTTGGAACACACTTGTTAAATTATTTCAAAACTGGTATTTTGGCAAAGAAAATCATCCCGCTATTATGAAAAAAGAGACTCCTCTGCTCGGACTTGAAGAAACTACAGCTCTTTTAAAAACACTAAGTGAAACGAAAATTTTGGGATATGGTACAGGTCGTCCATTTGACGAGGTAAATATTCCTTTGACACGGTGGAAGCTTTTAAAATATTTTGACAAGAACTCAAGAATAACATATACCGATGTAGAAAAGGCTCAGGAAAATTTAGAAAAAAACGGCATTCATGCAACTTTAACCAAGCCTCATCCATATATGTTTTTACAAGCGGCACTCGGAAAGAAAATTAGTGCAAATAAAATACTTAATGGTAATTTTGACAAAAGCAGTCTTTCTACTACCCTTATCGTTGGCGATGCGGGTGCAGATATGTTTGCAGCTCAGGCAGGCGGATTTGATTTTTGTGCCGTGTTGACAGGTATAGAAGGTGAAAATGCAAAAGCTTATTTTGAAAAAAATAAAGCTACTTATATCCTAAATTCTGTTCTGGATTTTTTGGAGGATTAGAGATGAAGAAAATTATTGCTCCTTTTGATAAAATGGTTGCAAAAAGCTTAAAAGCAGGCGAGCAGGTTTTGATTTCGGGAGATATATATACGGCTCGTGATGCGGCACATAAGAGAATGATTGAAGCTTTGAAAAATAACGAGCCTCTTCCCTTTGATATTAAAAATCAAGTCATATACTATGCAGGTCCTGCTCCTGCAAAACCCGGAGACGTTATTGGCTCTTGTGGACCAACTACAAGCGGACGAGTTGATGTGTATACGCCTACGCTTTTGGATTTAGGGCTTTGCGGTATGATTGGCAAAGGTATGAGAAGTGATGAGGTTGTATGCGCTATAAAGAAAAATAAAGCAGTTTATTTTGCAACTGTAGGCGGCGCAGGTGCGCTTATTGCTAAGTGCATAAAGAAAAAAACTCCAATTGCGTATGAAGATTTAGGAACTGAGGCAATTGTTCGTTTAAAGGTTTGTGATATGCCCGCCGTTGTTGTTATTGATAGCGAGGGTAATAATTTGTATCAAACTCAAAAACAACTCTATAGAGAGGTGCAATAAAATGATGCAGAAGTCTTCAAATGCGTCTAAACGCAACTATTTAAAGCAGCGTCTAAGTGAATTGCCTGATTTTGTTTTTTCATATATAGAAGAGGATTACAGCGGTGAAAGCATAAGCACGCAGCTTGGTTACAGTATAGACATTTCGACGTTTTTAAAATTTTTAAAGCTATATAGATTTCAAAACATTGAAAGGCTATCGGATTTTACTTTGGAACATATTTGTCAGGTAAAAGCGGAGGACTTTGTTCATTTTAAAGCATATTTGAAGGAATACGAAATAGAGGTTCGCTCGGCTGACGGAAAAGTTTACAAACGACCGATTACAAATTCAGCACACGGGATTAATCGTAAGCTTTCTGCGGTAAGAGGTTTGTTTTGTTACTTGTATAGAATTGATAAAATTCCTGAAAATGTTACCGATAAGGTTACAACAGCAGCTTTAAAACAAAAAATAAAAAAACCGCTCACAACTCAGGAAACGCTTAGATTTTTAAGCGTACTTTTTGACGGAAAATGTGAAATTCCTGACGGGGATGACGTAAAAATATCCGAATTTAAAGGTCGTGATTTAACAGAATACAAAAAAAGGCGTCAACGTGATATTGCTATGTATGTTAC
>JAZNSA010000056.1:0-3261 GCA_045590935.1 Clostridia bacterium
CTGTCGAAACGGTTTCAGGGTTGTGATTTACTATAACAACGTCAAATCCAAGCTCCTTTAATGCCCATACACAATGCACCGAGGCATAGTCAAACTCTATACCCTGACCTATACGAATAGGACCAGAGCCAAAAACAATAACAGTTTTCTTCTTATCCTTCTTTTGTGCCAAAAATTCTGCCGCTTCATTTTCCTCGTCAAATGTAGAATAGAAGTATGGTGTCTGTGCTGAAAATTCCGCCGCACAGGTATCAACCATTTTAAACACTGCTGTCTTTTTATTTTCAATCTTTTGATTTGAAAGCCTTTCAATAACAGCGTCTAAAAAGCCTAAATTCTTAGCATCAATATACAATTCTTCTGTTAGCTTCTCGCTCTCCAGTTTCTTTTGCATATCAACTATATTTAAAAGCTTATACAAAAACCAATTATCTATTTTTGTTATATCATTTATTTCCTCACAACTAACTCCCCTATAAAGCGCTTCATAAATCATAAACAACCTTACGTCATTGCATTCGTGAAGTGCTTCATAAAGCTCCTCGTCGCTCTTTTCCTTTGCTCCCTTAAAGCTTAAAGAATCAAGCGAAATTTCCGCTCCTCTTACTGCTTTCATAATTGCCGCCTCAAAGTTATTTGCAATGCTCATAACCTCGCCCGTTGCCTTCATCTGCGTTCCAAGAGTACGCTTTGCATAAACAAACTTATCAAACGGCCACTTCGGGAATTTAACAACAACATAATCTATCGTAGGCTCAAAACAAGCGTATGTATTTCCCGTTACCGCATTCAAAATTTCGCTAAGCTCATATCCTATCGCAATTTTCGCCGCAACCTTTGCAATCGGATAACCCGTTGCCTTCGACGCAAGCGCCGAAGAACGAGAAACACGAGGATTAACCTCAATAACAGCGTACTCAAAGCTATCAGGCTTAAGCGCAAATTGACAGTTGCATCCGCCCTCTATCTTAAGCTCCGAAACAATGCTTATTGCTGCGCTTCTCAGCATTTGATATTCTTTATCCGAAAGCGTAACTGCAGGCGCAACAACGATTGAATCGCCCGTATGCACTCCAACAGGGTCGAAGTTTTCCATACTGCAAACAGTTATAACATTTCCCTTGCTATCTCTTATTACCTCAAACTCAATTTCTTTCCAACCTGAAATACACTTCTCAACAAGCACCTGATGAATTGGCGAAAGCTCAAGTCCGTTCTGGCAAATCTCGTTCATTTCCTCAAGATTATTTACAATTCCTCCGCCCGTTCCGCCAAGAGTAAATGCGGGACGAATTATTACCGGATATCCGATGCTGTCAGCAAAATCAATTCCGCTCTGCAAATCATTTACAACCTTAGACGGAATACATGGCTGGTCAATCTTATCCATCATATCCTTAAACAACTGCCTGTCCTCTGCCTTATCTATTGTTTCAGGATTTGCTCCAAGAAGCTTAACTCCATGCTCCTCCAAAAAGCCTTCCTTTGCAAGCTGCATAGAAAGCGTCAAGCCCGTCTGTCCGCCCAATGTTGACAAAAGACTGTCAGGCTTTTCTTTTTTTATAATTCTTTTTATCGTCGTCAAATTAAGTGGCTCAATATAAATCTTATCCGCCATTTTATTGTCTGTCATAATCGTTGCGGGATTTGAATTTACCAAAACAACCTCAAGCCCGTCCTCCTTAAGTGCACGACACGCCTGCGTTCCCGCATAGTCAAACTCTGCCGCCTGACCAATAACAATAGGACCTGAGCCAATTACCATTACCTTTTTTATATCTTTATTTATCGGCATTATCTACAGCCCCCCTCTATCATTTTCACAAACTCATCAAACAAAAATTCAGTATCAAGCGGTCCGCCCGATGCTTCAGGATGGAACTGAACAGAAAAAGCAGGCATATTACTATATGAAATACCTTCGCACGTTCCATCATTTGCATTAACAAAACCAACCTCTGCACCCTTTGGAAGAGATTTTTCAACTATCGCATAGTCATGATTTTGGCTTGTTACATAAACTCTGCCTGTTTTAACATCTTTAGCAGGCTGATTTTCGCCTCTGTGCCCATACTTTAGCTTCTCTGTAGACGCTCCCTGAGAAAGCGCCAAAAGCTGATGCCCCATACAAATTCCAAACGTAGGAATTTTTGCCTCGCAAACCTTTTTAATTTCTTCTATAATTTCCTTGTTTTCCCTTGGGTCTCCAGGGCCGTTTGAAAGCATTATTCCATCAGGCTTAAGCTCAAGAATTTCTTTTGCAGAAGTTGACGCAGGAACTTTTATAACCTGCATTCCTCTCTTAATCAACGCCTCGCTAATGCTCTTTTTTGCGCCAAAGTCCCACAAAACAACCTTTTTGCCATTTTCATTTCCAATAGGCTCTTCTATTTTATCGCAGGTTACAAGAGAAATAGGATTTGAAATTTTGTACTCCTTAAGCTTTTCCAAAAGCTCATCACTAACCTTGTTTTCATACGCAATCATACCATTCATAACTCCGTATTCCCGAACAATTTTCGTGAGCTTTCTCGTATCAATTCCATAAATACCGGGGATTTTCTCCTTTTTCAAAAAAGAATCTATATCTCCTTCACATCTGAAATTTGACGGACGATCACACCATTCACGAACAACATAAGCACTAACCCATGATTTCTTGCTTTCGTAGTCCTCATTCATAACTCCATAATTTCCAATCAACGGAAAAGTCTGCGTAACAATTTGCCCATAACAACCAGGGTCTGTCAATGCTTCAACATATCCCGTCATCGCAGTTGAAAAAACAACTTCTCCCATTACTTCTTTTTCATACCCGAAGCTTTTTCCTTCAAAAACCTCACCATTTTCAAGTATCAAGTAAGCTTTTTTTGCCATCTGTGTGTATCCTCCTATACGAATATTTTATATACTGTTATCTTTCATGCTGTCAAAATTCAATTTTTTCAAATTTTCGAAACCCCTATTTCTATCATATTAGTATATATTAAATTACATAGTTTGTCAATAGTAATAAACACGTTTTTCATATATTATTAAGCACGTTTTTTTATATTTTCTGCTATTTTTTATTTGCTGATAATTATACAAAAAAGTTATTGCATATTTTTATGCAATAACTCAGACCACTGACAAAGTCAAATGTCGGTGGTCATTTTTTTTTGCAAAAAGTCTTTAAAAAGTAAGTAAAATGTGGTATAATAAAAGTATAGAAAACGGCGTACTAATGGGGTGTTGAGATGCTTTTAGAAGGAACAAACC
>JAZNSA010000057.1:0-5190 GCA_045590935.1 Clostridia bacterium
CTCAATGCTCGAAGGTTTCTATCAATCTTTAAAAGGTCGTATTTTTTGAGCATTAAATTTATATAATTCCAATCAAGCTCTTCTGCGTAGTTTTTTAAATAAATCCATATATCTATAATAGGTTTAATTCCGCAGCTTGAATGTTTTAAGTGTTTTATGGTATGAAGCTGCATATACAAATAATAATCTTCTTTAGAAAATTCATATCTGTATTTAAAACCTTCTGAAAGCTTTATGTTTTTCAAAAGTTCTTCACAAAACTTGCACAACTTTGGAAAATCAGGCGACATAAGACTTTTATGAATTTCAACCTCAGTTAAAGCTCCGTAATGATAATTATCATGCATTCCAAAACCTATACTCTCTTTATCGTACGAATATCCCAAGTCATCCATAACATCGCAAACCAATTGGTTAAACTTTACGGGAACATAAATATCAAAATCCGTACTTTGGCGCATATCTGCAGTTTTATACAACTTTTTAATCCAATACCCTTTAAGAGGCATATGAACAATCTTGTTTTCCTCAAAGGCATCCATTACTCTCTCAGCTTCTCTTTTTTGATTTGCCTCTTTGGTTATAGCTAAAATATATAGTTTTTTTAATTTTTCTTCGATTGGCGATTGATTTAAACTACCTGTGTCTTTCAAAAAAGGATATAAAATATTATCAATATGGTGCTTCCTTGCAATTTTTACAAGTAATTCCATATCGGCATTTTTATATTCTTTTTTGAGTTTTTCATCTTTTAATGCACATCTCAAAAGTGCTATCAAAAGCTCGTATGTATCATTTTTCAATTACTTTTCCAACTCATTTCTGATATATTTTAGTGATAATAATTTTTCTTTAACTTGTTCAACATTTAATAATTCAGTATTATTTGAATTAAATTCGCTCAAAGCATTTCTCTTACTGTTTCCGTCTTTAAAATACTTATCATAATTAAGGTCTCGCTTATCTGCGGGCACTCTGTAAAAATTGCCCATATCGATTGCATTTGAACATTCTTCATTCGTCAGAAGCGTTTCATACATTTTCTCTCCATGGCGTATTCCTATAACCTTAACCTCAGTTTTATTTTCTTTGTCAAACAATTCCTTAACTGCCTTTGCCAAAACCTCAATCGTACACGCAGGAGCTTTTTGAACCATAATATCTCCGCTTTCTGCATTTGCAAAAGAGAACAACACAAGGTCAACCGCCTCTTCAAGCGACATAATAAATCTTGTCATAGACGGCTCAGTTATTGTTATATTCTGCCCCGATTTTATCTGCTCAATCCAAAGCGGAATAACCGACCCTCTGCTACACATAACGTTTCCGTATCTTGTGCAGCTTATTTTCGTTTTTTCAGGACTGATTGTTCTCGATTTTGCAACAATAACTTTTTCCATCATTGCCTTAGACGTTCCCATTGCATTTACGGGATATGCCGCCTTATCAGTTGAAAGACAAACAATGTTTTTCACGCCCGCATCGATAGCCGCAGTTAGTACGTTTTCCGTTCCAAGCACATTTGTTTTAACGGCCTCAATCGGGAAAAATTCACAAGAAGGAACTTGCTTTAGTGCCGCTGCGTGAAATATGTAATCAACATTATGCATCGCATTTCTTATGCTTGAAACATCACGCACATCACCAATGTAAAACTTAATTTTATTACTTATTTCGCCATACTTTGCCTGATATTCATGACGCATATCATCTTGCTTTTTCTCATCACGGGAAAAAATACGTATTTCACCGATGTCAGTTTCCAAAAAACGATTTAATACTGCATTTCCAAACGAACCCGTTCCGCCTGTTATTAGTAAAGTTTTGTCTTTAAACATTTTTTATACTCCTTTTTTTCTTAAAGAAATTAATCATATTTTTTTCTTGTTTATTCATCCCTGCAAAATAAATTAATGTGGCATAAGCTAGGACATAAATCATTATCTTTATTAATAACGATACCCACCCTCCTGATAATAAAGTTATGTTTCTCAACGGATAAAAAACTGCAAAAAGAACTAACATACAGGGCAACAGCTTATGAAATATTTGCCTAAACATTGACAAAACATCTATATCAACGCTTTTTTTGTAGTAAATATTAATTATAATACCATACCCAATAATACTTGAAATAGCAGTTCCATACGCCGCACCTATATATCCCACACGCTTAACAAGTACAACGGAAATAATCAAATTAAGAAGTGCTATCACTCCTAAAATTATCGAGCGCCCCATTCTTTTAAGCTTCGCATCTAAAACAGACTGGCAAGCACTCTGAATAAGAGGAATAGTCATCGGAATTATAATAATAAGAGTTACATAATATGCGGGAATGTAATCAGCACCCAGCCATAAGCTCAAAAACTCTTTTCCAAATACAGCAAAGCCAACTACTATTGCCCCTGCAATTATAAATTGTATTCTACCAATCCTTGCAACAAAATCAGTAATCTCCTTTGAAGTTGCGCTTTTTGCAATCATTTTTGTTACATAAGGAACAAACACACTGTGTGCAATTGTTGTAATACTTCCGAAGGTTGTATAAATGGTAAGAGCGATAGAATACACAGCAACAGTTTCGGCATTTGTCATAATTCCTAAAATTAAGCCATCTAAGTTTTGATTTACTTGATTAATAACGGCTTGTATAAGCATAGCAGAAGAGTAGAGAACTGATGTTTTAAAAAGCAACTTGTCAAAATAATGAAATTTGGCTTTTTCATTTAGTTTAAGCTTACCATAAAAAATATTAAAAAGCAAAACTCCAAGACTTAGCATTAAATCCGTAGCAACAATATAAACAGACTTACATCCCAAATTTAAAAGTAAAATAAGAGTTGCAATACGAAGGGTTAGTCTTACTGTTTTTGCGAAATTCTCAACGCCAAACCTTTCGTGACCATTAACAATTCCCATAAAAAAGTCGTTTAAAATTGTTACGGAAAAATTCAAAGTCAAAAGAATAACTAATTTTTTTGCGAGAGCAATTTCATCAGCAGACAGGGAATTAAAAAAAATATTATCGGTTATACCGTATAAGACAACACCTATTAAAATTGTGATAATTGAAAGTACCACAGAAATAATAAGTGCCATAAAAAGAAAATTCTCTTTTTTCTTTTTGTCGCCTAACGCATCAAAATATGCAACGTTTCTTGCTGTTAAGGCTGCTATTCCAAAGGTCATTATTGCAAGCTGCCCCGCAAAGGAATAGACGAGTCGATACACTCCGTATTCTGCTTGTCCCAACGAGCTTACTAAAAACGGAGTAAAGAACACGCTGACAACCATATTTAATGCGATATTAAGATACGATATTGCAACACCTAATTTTCTTTGTGATTTCACTGTTTTTTTATACCTACCTTTTTCAAAAATCCTTTAATAGCCTTTTTATATTTGGATTTTAAAGTTTTTTTCATATATATTTTTCTTGCTGCCTTTTCAAAACCAATTTCTTTTGCCAATTCTTCAAAGGCTCTCTTTTTTAAAAGCTTTTCTTCATTATTTTTAATTTTGGAAAAATTATATGCTGTAAATTCTAACGGAAGCTCGGTTAGCGATGTGGCTGCTTTTATGTTGTCTAACATGCTTAAGCCCTTATCTGAGTTTGCTATAACTAAAGATATTCCAGTATCATCGTCTTTTATCTGCGGAAGTTGCTTGTATCCCCAAAAATCTGCTAAAATTATATCTGAATAATGGTTTAATCTGAATTTACATTCCTCGCAAGCCTGCCTTGTTGTCATTTTTTCGTACAAAAATCCTCTGAAATAACTATCAAGAGATGCATAATTAGTGTATTCTTTGCCGTTTTCAAAGCTTACTTTAAATGCATATTCCTTCCAACCATAGATCTTTGGTCTAAAATTCACATCAACAACTTTTGAATGAAATTTCTTTTCAAGGTACTCGAGATGCTCTTTAAAATATTTATTTTTCGGAGCACCGCCGCAAATAAAATCGCAGGTCAACAAATTATCGTAATCCTTGCTTAAAAACTTTTTTAATCCTGCAATATGACAGGGCATTCCGACAAAAAGAACAAAAATTTCGTTATCAAGAAAGCTTTTCACGCTTTTGTATGTATCAAAGACCTTGCTTTCAACATATTTGCTTCGTCTCAGCTTTTCTAAATCAACCTCTTTTGTGTTATTGTATACAACGCATTTATTAACATTATCAAATACAGCACCAAAAACAACGCCGCCATCATTTATGACGCTTTGTGCCAATTCGGAAAAAATTCCGCCTGAGGAAGATTGTTTTACGATAGCTTTGTCGTTTGACGCACCATAATATGCCTTTTTCAAACTTTGAACCTTGATATCATCTAATACGGGGCATTTTTTTGCGCACAATCCGCAATCTGTACATTTTTTTAAATCAATTACAGGTAAATCATATCCTTGCTCACTGTCAGACATCAAAACTGCAGAGTTGGGGCATATGTTTACACAATTATAACATCCAATACATTTTGTTTTAACAATACTTATATTCATATTATTCACCTTCTATTGCGGTCTTTAAGTAATTTTTTGATTTTTCGACTTCCTCAGCTAAAATCCGTTTAACATTTTTGTAATCTATAGTATTGGACATAGATTTATATTCTGTTATTTGTCTGTCCTCAAGGTTAAATGTTTTTAAAAGAGATACAATTCTGTCAGGCAAGCTTGGGTTGACGAACGAATAAAATGGTTTTTCATATATTATCGAAAAAACACTTCCGTGAAATGAGCTTGAAACAACAAACTCCGCATTACTTATCAACCCTAAAAACTCTCTTGGACCCGCTGAATTAATACATATATCGTGGTATACTGTTCGATATCCACCATAAGACAGGAGCACAATATCAAAGCCACTTTCTTTTTTTAGCTTTTTTAATACATCATTCATTTGTTTTTCCCAATATAGTGCATACACTAAAATATATGGTCTTTTAAGCTTATTTGCTATTTCATCATTTTGAATTGATTTCCAGTCATCTTTGCTTAAAAGAAAAGACGGGTCGACATTGACATTTACTTTTTTATCCGTATATTTACAAACAACATCCTTTGCTTGGATTTCTCTTAGTGATATATAATCAAAATCGTTTATATATTCTTTAAATTTTTAATGCAAATACCATGTACATTACTTATACAAAAGTTAGGAAAAAGAAAAAGTATTATT
>JAZNSA010000058.1:0-8889 GCA_045590935.1 Clostridia bacterium
AGCCATCATAGCCTCATCGAAGTCACGGAATACCTTACCCTCACCGGGTTCACCAGCCTTATCCATGGTAAGATAATAGGAACCGAGGATCATATCCTGTGAAGGAACCGCAACTGCGCGTCCGTCCATAGGCTTCAAGAGGTTATTTGCAGAAAGCATCAAGAATCTTGCCTCTGCCTGAGCCTCAGGCGAAAGCGGAACGTGAACAGCCATCTGGTCGCCGTCGAAGTCGGCATTGTATGCCGTACAAACAAGCGGATGGAGTTTTAGAGCTCTGCCGTCAACCAAAACAGGCTCAAATGCCTGAATACCAAGTCTGTGAAGCGTAGGAGCACGATTCAAAAGAACAGGATGCTCTTTTATAACGTCCTCTAAAACGTCCCAAATTTCAGGACGAACACGCTCAACCATACGCTTTGCGTATTTGATATTATGCGCTAAGCCGTTAGCAACAAGGCTCTTCATTACAAAAGGCTTAAATAATTCAATCGCCATTTCTTTAGGAAGACCGCATTGATAAATCTTAAGCTCAGGACCAACAACGATAACCGAACGACCTGAATAGTCAACACGCTTACCTAAAAGATTCTGCCTGAAACGTCCTTGTTTACCCTTTAGCATATCGGAAAGAGATTTCAAAGCTCTGTTTCCCGGACCTGTTACAGGACGTCCTCTCCTACCGTTATCGATAAGAGCATCAACAGCTTCCTGAAGCATTCTTTTCTCATTTCTTACAATGATGTCAGGAGCGTTTAATTCTAATAGCTTTTTAAGACGATTATTTCTGTTAATAACACGTCTGTACAAATCATTTAAATCGCTTGTTGCAAATCTTCCGCCATCCAACTGCACCATTGGGCGAAGCTCAGGAGGCAAAACGGGAATAACGTCCATAATCATCCATTCGGGCTTGTTTCCTGAAAGTCTGAACGCTTCAACCGCTTCAAGACGCTTTACAATACGAATTTTCTTTTGACCGTGAGCAGTATCAAGAGCCTCTTTTAATTCCTTGGAAAGCTCTTCTAAGTCTATCTGCTCAAGCAAATCCTTAATAGCCTCAGCTCCCATAGAAGCTTTAAAGCTATCACCATATTTCTCAAGACTCTCTCTGTAGTCCTTTTCTGTTAAAATAGTTTTTTCAACTAAATCAGTTGAGCCTGCATCTGTAACAACGTATGCAGCAAAGTATAGTATTTGTTCAAGAACCTTTGGCGACATATCCAAAAGAAGTCCCATTCTTGAAGGAATACCTTTAAAATACCATATATGAGATACAGGCGTTGCAAGTTCTATATGTCCCATTCTTTCACGACGAACCTTTGAACGAGTTACCTCAACTCCACAACGGTCGCAGACAATGCCCTTATAACGGATTTTTTTATACTTACCGCAATGACATTCCCAGTCGCGCTGCGGTCCAAAGATTTTTTCGCAAAACAACCCATCACGTTCGGGCTTGAGAGTTCTATAATTAATTGTTTCGGGTTTTTTTACTTCGCCATAGGACCACTCCCTTATTTTTTCGGGAGATGCTAAACCAATTTTCATGGCTTCAAAAGTTGTAAATTCCAAAACTAAAACCTCCTCTTAAAATTACTTTAAAACTTATAAAGTACGAATATTAAGCATTAAATTAAATCGTCATCATCAGGCAATGCATCTAAATCCTCGATAATGTCATCTTCAAAAATTGCGGGACCTTCATCCAAATCGTCATCTAAGTCATCGTCAAAGTCATCGTCGAAATCAAGAGCATCAAGTAAAGCATCATCTGTTTCGTCTAAAACAAATTTTGCATTTGCATCAAGGTCAGAAGATTCCGAAGAATAAACAGTTGATGATGCCATATTAGGATTAATGCTATCCTCTTGACCTTCAATGTTTACGCTAAGAGGAGCCAGCGGCAAATCGTCATCCTCAGAATAATCTCCAAGGTCAACCTCTTCGCCGTCTTTGTCAAGAACTTTTATATCAAGAGATAAGCTCTGCAATTCTTTTATCAAAACCTTAAAGGATTCGGGAACGCCCGGTTCGGGAACGTTTTCGCCTTTTACGATTGCTTCATACGTTTTAACACGACCAACAACATCGTCCGACTTAACTGTTAAAATTTCCTGAAGAGTATAAGCTGCGCCGTACGCTTCTAGAGCCCAAACTTCCATTTCACCGAAACGCTGACCACCAAACTGAGCTTTACCACCCAAAGGCTGCTGCGTAACAAGAGAGTAAGGACCTGTTGAACGGGCATGAATCTTATCGTCAACCAAGTGATGCAACTTCAAATAATACATATAACCAACAGTTACACGATTGTCAAACGGCTCGCCTGTTCTACCGTCGTATAAAACTGTTTTACCGTCCGCATCGTAGCCTGCTTTTTCCAAAAGCTCAGCAATATCTTCCTCGTTTGCACCGTCGAAAACAGGCGTTGCAATTTTCCAGCCAAGAGACTTAGCCGCATATCCCAAATGCACTTCAAGCACCTGACCGATGTTCATACGAGAAGGAACGCCCAGCGGATTAAGAACGATATCAAGAGGAGTACCGTCAGGTAAGAATGGCATATCTTCTTCAGGCAGGATACGGGAAATAACACCCTTATTACCATGACGACCTGCCATTTTATCACCAACAGAAATTTTTCTTCTCTGAGCTATATAACAACGCACAAGCTCATTAACTCCCGGAGGAAGCTCGTCGCCGTTTTCTCTTGTAAACACTTTAACATCAACTATAATACCTGCCTCACCATGCGGAACTCTCAGGGAGGTATCACGTACTTCACGGGCTTTTTCGCCGAATATTGCGCGGAGAAGTCTTTCTTCTGACGTTAATTCTGTTTCTCCCTTAGGAGTAACCTTTCCAACCAAAATATCACCTGCGTGAACTTCAGCACCGATACGGATAATACCTCTTTCGTCCAAATCACGAAGAGCATCATCACCAACGTTTGGAATTTCACGAGTTATTTCTTCGGGTCCGAGCTTTGTATCACGAGCATCTGCCTCGTATTCTTCGATATGAATAGATGTATAAACATCATCACGAACAAGACGTTCGTTAAGCAAAACAGCATCCTCGTAATTATAACCTTCCCAGGTCATAAAGCCGATAAGAGCATTTTTACCAAGGGAAATTTCACCATTACAGGTTGAAGGACCGTCTGCAATAATATCGCCCGCCTTAACCTTGTCGCCCTCGGAAACGATTGGACGCTGGTTGATTGATGTTCCCTGGTTGGAACGAAGGAATTTTAAGAGCTTATGTCTTTCTCTCTCTCCATCCGCCGTTTTTATAATTATTTCATTTGCGCTCACTTTTTCAATAACACCGTCGTTTTTAGCCAAAACAACAACGCCTGAATCTTTAGCAGCCTTATACTCCATTCCTGTTCCAACAATAGGAGATTCCGTTTTAAGCAACGGAACTGCCTGACGCTGCATGTTTGAACCCATTAGAGCACGGTTAGCATCGTCGTTTTCAAGGAAAGGAATCATTGATGTTGCAACTGAAACAAGCTGACGTGGAGAAACGTCCATATAATCTATTTCAGAAGGAGCAACCTCAACGAACTCACGCAAATGACGTGCGGTTATTTTCTTATTAGTAAAACGATTATCCTCGCCAAGAGGCTCATTTGCCTGAGCAATAGTAAAGCCGTCCTCTTTGTCGGCAGTCATATAAATAACTTCATCTGTTACTTGCCCTGTCTCTTTGTCAACACGTCTGTATGGAGATTCAATAAAGCCATACTCATTTATGCGTGCAAAAGATGAAAGTGAGCTGATAAGACCGATATTAGGACCTTCAGGAGATTCGATAGGACACATACGACCGTAATGCGTATAGTGAACGTCTCGCACCTCAACGCCTGCACGTTCTCTTGAAAGACCGCCTGGTCCTAATGCTGAAAGCCTTCTCTTGTGAGTAAGCTCTGCCAGCGGATTTGTTTGGTCCATAAACTGCGAAAGCTGAGAAGAACCAAAAAATTCTTTAATAGTTGAAGCAACAGGACGAGTGTTGATAAGATTCTGAGGTGTTACAACGTCCAAGTCCTGAATGTTCATTCTTTCACGAACAACTCTTTCCATACGAGAAAGACCAATTCTAAATTGGTTTTGCAAAAGCTCACCTACGCAACGAAGACGTCTGTTACCAAGATGGTCGATATCGTCTAACGTACCAATACCGTAGCAAAGGTTATTAAAGTAGTTAATTGATGCAAACATATCATCAACTAAGATGTGCTTAGGCATAAGCTCATCACGTCTTGCAAGCAAGGCTTCTTTTACAGCCTCTTTATCACTTAGCTTGCCCTCGCTGTCAAGAGAAGCTAAAATCTCATTTAAAACGCTCTTGCGCACGGTTGTATGGAAACCTAAGCTTTTCAAATATGCTTTATTATCTTCTTCGTCCAATACAACAAAATTTTCAAGCTTAACCATATTATTTGAGAAAATCTTTCTCTTTTTCTCATCAACATAAACGAAAACTGAGTTAATTCCTGCATTTTCGATTTCTTCTGCCATAGAAAGAGAAATTATTTCACCTGCCGAACATAGTATTTCGCCTGTTCTTTCGTCGATTATATCCTCGGCAGCCTTTTGATTTGCAATTCTCTTTCCAATTGCCATTTTCTGATTAAACTTAAAACGACCAACCTTAGCAAGGTCGTAACGTTTAGGGTCAAAAAACATATTTGTTATAAGAGAAGTTGCACTTTCGGCACTTGCGGGCTCGCCCGGACGAAGCTTTTTGTATATCTCGATAAGGGCAGCTTCTTTATCGGTATTGTCCTTTTCAAGAGTAGCTGTTATTCGCTCGTCATCGCCGAATAATTCATATATTTCTGCATTTGTTTCGCATCCCATTGCACGAATAAACATCGTTACGGGAAGCTTTCTTGTTCTGTCTATACGGATAGAAAAAACATCGTTAACATCAATGTCGTACTCAAGCCATGCTCCACGATATGGGATAACCGTTGAGCTGAAAAGCTCTTTACCTGACTTATCGTGCACCATATCATAGTACATACCGGGAGAACGAACAAGCTGGCTTACGATAACACGCTCAGCACCATTAATAATAAACGTACCTTGGTCGGTCATAAGCGGGAACTCACCAATAAATATGTCCTGCTCTTTAACCTCACCTGTTTCCTTGTTGATTAAGCGAACCATAACGCGCAAAGGAGCTGAATAGTTTGTATCACGCTCTTTGCACTCTTCAACGGAATATTTAGGAGTTGAATCAAGCTTGTAGTCGAAAAACTCCAAAACTAAGTTTCCGGTGTAGTCGCAAATCGGAGAAACGTCCTCAAAAACCTCTTTTAACCCTGCCTCTAAAAACCATTCATAGGATTTTTTCTGAATTTCAATAAGGTTAGGCATTTCAAGAGGCTCTTTGATTTTGGCAAAACTCATTCTTTTGTTTTTGCCAAGAGTAATCTCATAGGGCATCAATTTTATCACCTCATCTAAAAAATTGCAGATTTTGGTGGCTATCAAAGATGCGTATGCTAGTCTGTCAGGCGTGAAAGAAGTCCTGAGCTCAGCAATATTGCATTTCAATTGCCCTGCGAATATTTCCTGCTACAAAACAAACGCAGTGTATAAAAAACTTTCACATTTTTAAAAATTAAACAGGAAAAAATTTTTTTATTAAAATTTCTTAAAAAAATTCCTGAGAGCCTAAAATGCCTTAAAAAACCCGTATATTGTATGTTCGATTGACATTAGCACACAATATGTTAAGGGGCATTTTCCCGCATTTTAGACTATAATACAATTTATTATAATACCATAATATATAAGGTTTGTCAACCCCTTTTTGGAAAAAAGTTCTTATTATAATTTGCAATATAAAATTTTAGGATTTTCTTGAAAGAAGAACAGCAAAATTCAACATTGTATTGCCTGATAATGCATTGTATTTTGAACGTATTATGATTGTTAAAACAAAGTGATATAAAAAGCAAAAAAGCCCGCATGGCAGGGTGCCATTGCGGGCTTTCGCCTATAATTTAGGAGGATTATAGCTTAATAATGATGATTTCAGAAGCTACTCCCTTATAAGATTTAACGAATACCTTATATGGGTCTGCATCATCGTATTTCTGAATATCGCCGCTTGTTGCAGAAACTACAGGGTTTTTCTTGGATGCATCAACAAGATACATCTTGGCTGATCCAAAGGAAATGTTCTGCTCATTTTCATCATTTACGGTAATATTCATTGAAGAAGAGAATTTGTTTGAAACCTTTCCGTATACAACAGACAAGTCATCTGTTATTTCGGATGCAAATTCTGTTCCCTTTTTAGATATATCGAATAATACTCTGTAAGTTGTTATTTCACCGTTTGCATTTGTGTTATACTGAATAATATCGCCTTTTTCAAGCGGTTTTTCGCTATCTTCTTTTGTTAGTATACCCGACTCTGTAGCGAATAAAACCTTGTTTTCTCCGCCCTGTGTCAAGAAGATTTTATCAACAACCACATCATCATCGTTTGCAGCAGATACGATATTTGTAACGATTGCCACATCCGAAGCCGCATTTGCCTGATAATCTGTGCTTGTAACGATAAGTGCTCCCGCACTGTAGTCTTTGCCCATATCGAATACAAGGGCATCGTAAGGCGTATCATCTTCAAACATTTCTAATGTTCTGATTGCAAAATCGCTCGAATCTGTCCAGCTTTCAGGAATATCGAATATAATAGTCTTTTCTGTAAGGTTAACCTTTCCAAGCTTTCCTGTTGCAGCTTTATATACGGCATCTTCAAGTGTCAGGTTGTGAGTAAATGCATCCTCATTGATTGCACCGCTTTCCGTATTATCTACTGCGGTTGAAAGTGAAACGATTTTTCCGTCAGAGTTTGTTTCAAAGGTGATTAGCTGATTTATAATTTTGCCTTCCTCATCCTTTAGCTTTGCTAAAACATCTTCAGGCTTCATTGAGCCTTTTGAGTTAAATCTTATTTTTTCAGCAGTTTTCATAGTAACCGTTTCGCCTGCTTTTGTAAACATACGAATTTGAAGGTCCGTATCAAGTCCGCTTGGAATTGCCGCATTAATAAGGAATGCATAATTTGAGCTTAGCGAGGATGTTGAATCAACTGCCGCAATTTTGCCCTCAATGTCAAGGTAGAATTTGCCCTCGTCTGACAAGTGAATATCGTGCGGATAGTTTGCTGCTATTTCATATAGCTTTCCGTTGATATCAAGCTCGTTGTTGCCTGAAATTCCTTTAACCTTACCCTCAACGATTTCGTTTGAAACATAAATTCTGTAAATTTCTTTATCTCTGCTTTCTGCAATTGATAAAATATCCCACTTCTTTAAGTCTTTAACCTCAATTGCCTCTCCGCCTTTTTCGATTATGAAATCTAAGTCCTCATCCTCAGGGTCAAGAGCTATTGTTGCACCGCCATACATATCGATGATTTTGCCTGAAGCAGGCATAACCTCTTCAACAACTGTGTTTTTAAACTCTGTAACGAAAATAATGTCGTATTTTCCGTTTCTGTCTGTATCCAAAAGCTTTATATGACCTGCTTTGTCTACAAGATTTGCAACGCTGGCATCAAAAGCCTCTGCTTTTCCGTTGTAAATCATAGTTTTAGTGCTGTCAAGGTTAGCAACTGTAACCTTTTTATCGACATCTTTATCTTTCCAATACTCGATTTTTTCGCTTGCTACGCTCTCTAAATTTTTTGCCGAAATTTCAAGCTCTGTATTTTTTGAAGCTATAGGCGCAATTAAAATAACGTAGTTGTCTTCATGTTCATCCTCTTGCAAATATGCATTTACGTTATAACCTAAAAGAGTTGTTACGTCAACGCCGTCTGCGAGAAGATATATCTCATCGCCGATTTTTACCTCGTCCTTATCAAGCGAAGAAGTGCCGCCTAGTGCTGATTGGCTTGTTGCAATTACCTGACCTGAAATTTTCTTAGCGTTAAGCTTGTCTTTAAGAAGAGTTTTTTCGCCTACTATATATTCTGCGTTTGCTCCAAAACCGATTTTTTCCATCATTTTTACTTCAAGTGCATTATAAAAAATCTGAGAAACTACGCCTCTTGTTGCAGGCGCTGCAGCATTGGAAACAAAGGTGTTCTTATTTAGCTTGTTATCTGCCGCAACAACCAAAAATCCACCGGGGTAGCCGCCGTCGTCAAGAGCCTTCGGCTCAAAGCCTAAAATTCTTACTATAATAGTGATTGCTTCCTGATAGGTTATTGTATCATCAGGACGGAAAGTTCCTACATCATCGCCTATAACAATACCTTGATTTGTAGCAACGTTTATATACCCGCTTGCCCAATGACTTGACGGAACATCTGAATACTTAGTTGAACCGCTTGAACCAACTGCAAGGTCTGTCAGCCCTAAAATAGCAACTGCCATTTTTGCAACCTCGCTTCTTTTAATTGCATCGTTTGGTCTTATAAGACCCGACTCTGCATCACCTACTACAATAGATAATGCTTTTAATACATCAAGAGCCTCTGTATAAGCAGACTCTTCTGAATTTTCTGCAGCAATAACGGGATTTGCAGAGAAACCTGCTAAAACTGTTACCATCATTACTACAGAGAGAACCAAAGACATAATCTTTTTTGCCTTTTTCATAAATATGTTGCCTCCTTAAAATTTTATTGTTGGTTTACATAATACCAAAATACGGATAAGAATAACTACTGCACTATAGGCTATACAGCGATTTTGCTTTCTTAAGCGATATGGCGTTATGTCGACCACAATTGCATTATATAGGATTTAATATATCAATTTCAACCCACAAAATATGGAAATGATATATTAAAAGACATATATATTAAAAAAATCCCCATGAAATAAGGGATTTTATATGTTTTTTTATA
>JAZNSA010000059.1:0-4966 GCA_045590935.1 Clostridia bacterium
GATACTTGGGTTAGTATGGGACAAGAGAGCGAAAAGGCAGAAAGAATTAAAATCTTTATGCCATATCAGATAGACGCAAAGCTTTTCAAAAATGCAAAGAGCGATGCTTTGTTTATGCATTGCCTTCCTGCGTACAGAGGCTATGAGGTAACAGAGGACGTTATCGACGGACCAAACTCAGTTATCTTCGACGAAGCAGAAAACAGACTTCATGCGCAAAAAGCAATTATGGCAACATTTATGGGAAAATAATTAAAAGGGTGGATAAATTATATGAATACTGGTTTTGAAGTTCGTAATGCAACTTATGACGATATTGATGCAATAGCACAAATTACCGCAGAGGCTTTTAAAAAGTACGCAAGTATGGTAGGTCAGGAGACTATTCCTGCCCTTTCAGAAACAACAGAGGACATAAAAAATGATATAGAAAAAAATATTGTTTTGGTAGCCTTTGTCGACGGTGTTCCTGTTGGAAGTGTCAGGGCAAGAATTGAAGACGACGGCGAAAGCGCATACTTGTACCGCTTTGGAGTAAGGCTGGACGTTCAAAATAACGGAATCGGAAAATCACTTATGAATTTAATTGATATAAAAATGAAAGAAAAAGGCATAAAAAAAATCAGCCTTCATACGGGCGCAAAGGTTACGTCGCTCGTTCGCTTTTACTACGGCAGAGGCTTTTATATCGACTCAACAACAAAGGACAGGGGATATATAAGGGCTCTTCTTGTTAAAGAATATTAATGTTATTATTTAAAATGCAAAGGTAATTTTCTTACGCCTTTGCATTTTTTGTTTTTTTTATTTTTTATAAATATTACTTTTTCAAAAAAGAGAAATAATATTTGCCCTAAATTCTTGACAATATCAAGAAAAAATAATATAATTATGACGAATATGCTATACTTAGTATGGTTGTAGTTTTTAAATTATAAAAATTTGAGAAGGAGGATAAAAAAAGTGAAATATTCTGAGCAGTTTAAAGAAAAGAAAAAGCAGATACAAGAAAAGAAAGTAAGCATAGGCTTTGACGGATTTGTAGATTTTGTTATACATCCCGTTAAAAAGAGGAGCGATGAGCAGAATTGTACATATTTTCAAACGATTGACCAATTTGGCGAAAAAATTTCAAGCCTTGCAGGAAGAAGCGGAAACGTTGAGATTATAATGGAAAGTACGGATTTCGGCGGTTGCGGACCGCACTATGCTAATGGTCTTGCAAATATGGGAGTTGGATGTACTTGCGTTGGGGCGCTTGGTTATCCCGATGTTAACCCTGTTTTTGCGCTTAACAAAAACTGCAAAACAATAAGCGTAAGCGAGCCTGGATATTCTTATGTTTTTGAGTTTGGCGACGGAAAGATTATAATGAGCGATATTGAAAAAATCAGTAGGTTCAGATGGAGCGATTTGATTGAGAGAATAAGCATAGACGAATTGGTTGAAATTTTCGACGATGCGGATATTATAACCTTGGTGAACTGGAGCTATCTTGTTCATTTCCATGAGATTTATGAGAACTTTTTAAAGCTTGTTATGCCAAGGCTTTCAAAGAGAGAACGAAAGGTTTATATCGACATTGCAGACTGTGCAAAGCGCGAGCCCGAAGAGATTAAGGCGGCGCTTAAAATGTTTGGAAAATACAGCGAATATGCGCCAACCTATCTTGGACTTAACAAGAGTGAGGCAATGGTTATGCATGGTATTTTATGCGAGGGCGAATATGCGGGCTCAATTCCTACGGCAAGAGCAATAAAGGATTTTTCGGGCATCGGAACGGTTATAATTCACCCTGTTGACAGCTCTGCGGCTGTTTACGACGGCGGCGAGGTTGAGGTTTCGGGAATAGTATGCGAAAACCCTAAGAAGACAACGGGCGGAGGAGATAATTTCAATAGTGGCTTCTGCGCAGGTCTTTTGGGAGGACTTGATATTAAAAGTTGTCTTATCAGCGGAATGACAACATCTTACTTATATGTAAAAAATGGTCATTGCAACAGCTTTGATGACATTGCAGATACAATGACGATGTATGACGATAGAGATTAATGGTGTTATATATGGATTACGGAATACAATTATATAGCATAAGAGATATGGCAGAGGTTGATTATGAAAAAATGCTTGGAGAGGTTGCGGCGCTTGGCTTTGAAACAGTTGAGCCTGCGGGATTTTTTGGGCATAGTGCGGAGCAGATTAAAGAGTGGCTCGATAAATATAATTTAAAGATTAGCGGAACGCACTCAAGCTTTGCAGACCTTGACAACGATTTTGAAGCTACTGTTAAATACCATAAGACAATCGGAAATAAAAGATATATTATTCCTGGAACAGATACGTCAACAAAAGAAGAACTTGACATTGCCGTAGAAAAGTTTAATAAATATCAGCCAATGCTTGCTGAGCACGGAATTGAGATGGGTTATCACAATCACCATAGGGAATTTGTTTTAAACAACAGTGGAATTTTTCCTAATTTGTACTTTATGGAAAAAACAAATATTAAATTTGAAATTGATACTTTCTGGGCGTTTGTTGCAAACGAAAACCCTGTAAGACTTATGGAGGAATACAGACAGAGGCTTATCGGTTGCATACATTTAAAAGACGGCGTAAGGTATCCTGCCGTTAAGGGTACTGCACTCGGCGACGGTGCGGCCCCTGTTCGTGAGATTATTGCAAAGGCAAAGGATATGGGATTGCATATGGTTGTTGAAAGCGAAGGGCTTGAGCCGTCAGGAATTGAAGAGGTTGCAAGGTGTGCGAAATTTCTTAAGATAAACGGATAGCTTATTATTCCTATAGTATTTATATACTATTTGGTATTAAGAGAGACTGTTTATGACAAATCTAATTGATTTGCAGTTTGAAAAGGCAGAGCATATAAGGGTAGTAAGAAGTGAAAAATTCTAGCCGCCTGTAAATGGGCTTGATTGTTGTTGAAAACAACAAATAAATTCAAAAGGAAGTAAAGGAAAGCTTAAAATGTATAAAAAAGCGAAAATATCAAAAGCTAGAAATACTCTCCTTAAAATTTAATATATTACGAGTGCGGCGGTAGGATGCAATTTGTATTTTACTGCCGCATTTTTTTGGTAGGATATTGCAATTGTGCTTGAAATAGTGTATAATTAAACAATATAAAATATAAAAGAGGAAGAGAAGATATATAAGGATATTTTTGGTAAAAACAGAATGAAAATAAATCTGCATACTCATACAACAAATTCCGACGGTGCAAGGTCTGTAAAAGAAGCCGCAGAAGTATATAAAAAAGCGGATATGATGCAATAGCTGTAACTGACCATTGGCAAATGAGCAAAAGCGGAGCAGAAAGTGGTTTAAGAATAATTTCGGGCGTTGAATATAATGTTTCTTGCAACAGCGGAGAATTTGGCGGAGTATGTATATGAGCTATGGCCTAATGATAGCTTTGTCAGAGTAGAGGTTGTTGACGAAAACGGAAAGTATGCATGGAGCAACATTATAAGAATTTAAATTAAAAAGGGAGATATAAAGGATGTATAAGGCATTTATTTTTGACCTCGACGGAACGGTTAGCGATACAATTGAAACAATTGCGTATTACGGAAATTTTGCGCTTAATAAATACGGCTTTGAGCCGATTGAGGCAAATGAATATAAATATCTTGCGGGCGATGGAGCAAACGTGCTTGTTAGGCGTATGCTTGCCAGGTATGGCGAATTTTCGGAGGATTTTATTTTAGAATTTTTAAATTTCTATATGACGGAATATGAAAAGGACAGCCTTTATCTTACAAAGCAGTTTGAAGGCTTAAATGACGTGTTAAAGGAGCTTCGTGAAAGAGGCATAAAAACGGGAGTTGTGTCAAATAAGCCTAACGGAGCGGTGTGCGATGTTGTTGAAAATCTTTTCGCTGAAGGAACGTTTGACAGCTATATGGGAATAAGCGATGGAGTTTTAACAAAACCAAACCCCGATTCTGTTTTGAAAACTGCGGCAGGATTCGGTGTAGAGCCGATAGAATGTGTTTATGTTGGCGATACCAATGTTGATATGAAAACGGGAAAAAATGCGGGAATGTATACTGTTGGAGTGCTTTGGGGCTTCAGGGATTATGACGAGCTTAAGGAAAACGGAGCAGATTTAATAATAAAAAAACCTGATGAACTTTTGGAGCTTGTATAATAGTAAAAAATGATATGTGCCTATTGTAATTTTATTAAAATAGAAATAGTACGCATAATTAAAAAGCGTATTGAAATGTTTTTGGAGGGTTTGTTTTGAAGTTGACGATGTATGTTAAAAAAGCAATAAGTATGCTCGAAAATGGCGGGTTTTCGGCTTATGTTGTCGGCGGTTGCGTCAGGGACGGCTTGCTTGGAAAAGTGCCGAATGATTTTGATATTACAACGTCGGCGACGCCAAAGCAGATTTTAGATTGCTTTAAGGAATATCGTTGTATTGAAGCGGGTATAAAGCATGGAACTGTCGGAGTTGTTATTGACGGCGAGGTTTTAGAGATTACGACGTTTCGCATAGACGGCAAATATTCAGACAACAGGCATCCTGAAAGCGTTGAATTTACAAGCAATATCAAGGAGGACTTGGCAAGGCGTGATTTTACGATTAATGCTATGGCGTATAGCGAAAAAAGCGGGATTGTTGATTATTTCGGCGGAATTGATGATATAAAAAACAAGGTTATCAGGTGTGTTGGAGATGCTGAGCGAAGATTTGAAGAGGATGCCCTAAGAATATTGCGGGCACTCAGGTTTGCGGCTGTTTTGGGGTTTGAAATTGACAAGGATACAAGAAAAGCGGCATTTAATAAAATGCACCTTCTTGAAAATATTTCAGCGGAGCGGATAAGAGATGAATTTTCAAAGCTTATTTGCGCACCATACGGCGGAAAAATTGTTTTTGAGTATATACGGATAATAGGTGTGTTTTTGCCTGAGCTTTTGGCAACAAGATGGC
>JAZNSA010000060.1:0-7638 GCA_045590935.1 Clostridia bacterium
AGAATTATTTTGATTTTTTTTATAATTAAGCATTCGCACAAAACCCCTATTATAATTTACTTTTATCTACATTATAATACAAATTTTGCGCAAAATCAATACAACTTTTAAAAAATTAAATTATATTTTCAAATGTTAGTGCATTTGTTTCTTTTATACACCCTAACCCCGCTTTCGCTTTTGTTACCGACAGCATCGCTTCTGCATCATCGAAATTTTTTAAAAATCCATAAAGCTCACATATTGCTAAATCAACTTCAAAAATATATTCATGGTCAGTTAAAAGAGAAAGTCTTTTTTTCGTTTCCTTCCATTTTTCATCTGCTATCCTTAAAGAATAGCCAAGCTTTTGAACATCTTTTTCTTCAACGCACTTCTCAACTACATCGATGTATGGCAAAAATTCGTCTATATGCTGCTTTATTGTAAAACAGCTTCCAATTCCGCCAAAAATCAGTATCCCAAACACCAAAACAACAATCAAAATCGCTTTCATAAGCTTGTCTATCCTTTCTTTTGCATAAAGAAATTATCATCCGACGTTATAACTCCAATAAAAATCTCGTTTATATTTTTTACCCCGTGCTTTTTAATTTCTGCTTCAAGCCAGCTTTTTGATTTTCCCGAGCGTTTAAGTGCGGATTTATCCAAAACTCCGTCCGATATAATAACAGTTGGCATTTTTTGTTTTGGCAAGGTTATATTAAAATCCGACATGGTGAGAGGTTGATGCGATGCCTTTGGAATTACACTCACCTGCCCGCTCGTTTCTAAAATTGCATATTCAACCTGAGATATATCAGGGCAGTTATTTTGCCTTAGCTCCTCAAGCAAATCCTCAAGATTAAATCGTTGCTTTGCAAGCTCCTTTTCATTAATTTTTCCGTCGTATATCAAAATGCTCGTGCTCCCCGAAAGAAGCTTTCGGAATTTGTGGCTTTTAAGGCAAACCCATGAAAGCAGAAGCTCTGCGCCAATAAGCGTTAAAATAGGAATAATCCCCGTCAAAAGCGGAACACTGCTCTTTTCCATAGGAATTGAAGCTAAGTCCGAAATCATTATTGCAATAACAAGCTCCGCCGGCTGGAGCTGTCCGACCTGTCTCTTTCCCATAAATCTTATTGCGCATATAACTAAAACATATAAAATGATAGTTCGTATAAAGGTAGTAAGCATAATTTTTCACTCCGAATATGTTGTTTCCTTTATTTTGATACGCCTACCAATTTTTATTCATAATATTATTTTTGAAGAAATGATATGGTTGCTTTTTGAAGTTGCATAACAACAAAAGGCAGAACGCCCATCGATATTGTCAAAAGCCATCCAAGAGCGCCAAAGTGAGACACATCCCCATACAAAACTGCAGTTACTATAACGCAAGCAGAAATTCCCGTAAAGAAAGCAAAGTTTGTTATCCTATTGGTTAGTATTCCTATAATAAATATACACTTTTCGCTCCTCATATTAAAAGTATAAAAAAGAGACGATATAACAAACGTATTAAAACAAATAAGCTTTGCGCAATCAACGAAATATCCGATTGATGCAACCATAAAAACAATTACAACAACAAGTGCTATAAGCAAGCCGTCAAGTATTATATGAACTAAATCATCTGCTGACGTCAAATGCTTTTTTGCTGATTTATCCGATTTATCATAAATAAATGAAATTGATGGCAAAAGCTCGCATATAAAGCTAAGTAAAATTAATGTAAATGGCACAAGCGGAAAATCGGAGCATAAAAGCAAGCATAAATAAAAGCCTGCCAGCTTTGCAACGTTTAAAGATGTTTCATATATAAAGCATTTTCGATATGAATTAAATGCTTTGATGCAATTTTTTTGAATAGCAACAAGGCTTGATATATTATTCTCTTCAATATACATATCAAAATCAGAATTTACATTTGAGCTTATTTTCAAATGGAGGCCTTCCGTTTCATTTGGTCCTGCAACGCAAAACGGCATATTCATTTTTTTTAGCAGTGGTAGAATTTTTTCTATGGTAGACGACGGATATATATAAATAGAATTTTCCTTTGAAGGAACTACAAGCTCCCCTTTTTTAGAATTTAAAATTTTAGCATTAAATATATATTTTTTAAAAAATGACTTAATCTCATCCTCACTTTTTTTAGAAACAAGAATAATATTTTGCTCCGTTGAGAGCTCAAAAATCAACTCAGGATTTGAAAACAATTCAAATTCATCAATAACAATAATTTTGCTTTCGTTAAAAAGCTGAAAAGAATTCAGATTTTTTGTTTTTATATTCAATGCTTCTAAAGAAGCCTTCAAATTGGCTACACACAAATTCGACAAAAGATACAGAGCCTGCGGGAATGTTGAAAAAACCAATGCTATTACAATTGGAATAATATTTTCAACAGGTTTTATTGACAAAACAGAATTTGAAATAAAAATAAGCACTATTGCAAAACAAAAAAGAACAGTTGAAATTTTTATGCTTTTTAAGCTGTTTAAAACAAATTCGCTTTGGCGGCTATTAAGCTTTTTTACAAAATATGCCGTAGACAAATTGCATACAAGGCTATAGAGCGCAATTGATAAAAAGCAATAAAAATTTAAAAGCTCGCCTGTTTTTAAATACAAAAAAAGAAATGCAAAGCCGCATAAATACGGCAAACTGAAAGCAAATCCAAAAACTGTTTTGAAATTATTTTTTTCGTTCATAAGCATAGCTCCCTTGTTTATAAAAATAGATTATATATTAATTATATGCACGTTATATCAGGGTATGCCAAAATTGTTTTGTTTTATTAGTTAAAATAAGTAATTTCAAAAGAAAAGCTTGCATAAAATAGATTATGGAGGTGTGAAAAATGAGTGAAAAAGGAAAAATTGCAGTGCGAGTATATGCATCGGATTTAACAATTCCTATTGAAGGAGCATCGGTTTATATTTACGACTATAATGAGCTTGGGCAAAGGGAGCTTATTGCCAAACGAACAACAGATAAAACAGGTCAAACAGATGTTATAGCCATTGACGCCCCAAACAAAGAATATAGCCTTAGTCCCGACAGCGATATAAAGGCGTTTAGAGATGTCAATATTTTCGTTGAGGCTAACGGTTATAGAAGCATATTAATTGAAGATGCACAGGTTTTTTCAGATGTTACAATGGTTCAAAATGCGGAAATGATTCCTTTGGCAGAGCCTGCCATTCGTGAGCAAGACAATGTTATCGATGTCAAAATCACGCCGCAGCAACTTTAAAGAAAGGAGATGATTTTTTATGCCAACAATTGTTCCATACATACCGCAAACAATAACAGTGCATTTAGGTTCGCCTGATTCAAATGCGCAAAATGTTACTGTCAGCTTCCCTGATTATATAAAAAATGTTGCCTCAAGTGAAATTTATCCAACTTGGGACGAGAGTGCGATTTATGCAAACATATATGCTCAAATCTCGTATGCCTTAAATAAAATTTACACTGAATTTTATCGAAGCAGAGGCTACAATTTTGATATAACAAATTCAACTGCGGTAGACCAGAAATTCATATACAGAAGAAATATCTTTGAAAACATTTCAAGAATTGTTGATGATATTTTTAACGACTACATTCGACGAGTAGGAACATTAGAGCCGCTTGCGGCAAAATACTGCGATGGAAGAAGAGTTACTTGCGACGGACTTTCGCAATGGGGAAGCGAGGATTTGGCAAGACAGGGATATTCCTCGTTTGGAATTTTACAATATTACTACGGCTATGATATTGAATTAGTAAACAATGCCCCTGTAAGAGCGGCACGAGTATCATATCCGGGCTATTCAATCTCACGTGGCGACACAGGGCAGTACGTAACAATTATTCAAACAGAGCTAAATCAAATTTCAAATCATTATCCGTCTATCGACAAAATTTATCCCGTCGACGGAATTTTCGGCCCTGCAACGGAAAAAAGCGTAAAGCAATTCCAAAGAATTTTTAATTTAACTCCCGATGGAATTGTTGGAAAAGCAACGTGGTACAAATTGGTTTATTTATATGTTGGCGGCCTCAAATTGAATGAATTAAATTCCGAAGGACAACGCCTTTTCGGAACGGAGCTTTCGTATCCTGATGCAATTCAAAGAGGCGATAGCGGCAGCAAGGTTTCGGATTTACAATTTTTCTTATCCGTTATTTCTACTGTTGACCCGCTAATTCCTCCAATTACAATAGATGGTATATTCGGTCAATCGACTTACAATGCCGTAATTGCGTTCCAAAAAGAATACGGCTTGCAGACAGACGGAATTGTTGGCTCGCAAACATGGGATAAAATATATGACGAATACAAGGGAATTGTTGATGAAATATTTATGCGTGATGCATTTGAAGCCAATGGATACCCATACCCCGGTGAACCGTTAGAAATCGGTGATAGCGGGGATAATGTTTTAAAAATTCAGCAACAGTTAAATGCTATTTCTGTCGTAAATGGCGAAATCATTGCACCTGCAATTGACGGCATATTTGGAAGCGGAACAAAAGAATCCGTAGAAAGCTTTCAGCGCTACTACGGACTTAATGCTGACGGAATTGTTGGCAGACAGACATGGGGCGCTATTCAGCAGGTATACCTCTCAATTTTCTCTGCTATCAACACCGCCTCATCACAATTTGGCGGAAGCACTCTGCGCTTGGGCGACAGAGACAGTATAGAAGATAATGTTGAAAATAACGTTGAAAACAATATGGAAGGCAGGGGTGAAAACTGATGGAATATTATGAAACTGAAATTGGCAGACCAATTTTTAATTTACAAACTTTTTTAAGAAGTATATCAAAAGTAAATGAAAATATTTATCCCGTTATCCCCGACGGAATTTTTGGCGAGGATACAAAGCGAAGCGTTGAAAGCTTTCAACTTGCATACAATTTACCTGTTACAGGCGAAGTAAACAGCGATACTTGGGAAAAAATAATTTCAGAATACGAAAAATATATAAAATCTCTCCCCTCCGAAAATGGGGTAAACATAATAACAAGCGAAAAGGTCATATACTTTGGCGAAAATGACAGCGCTCTTTTAATTGTTCAGGCGATGATTTTTTCTCTGTCAAAGCTTTTTTCAAATATTCCATCCGTTGAAATAACAGGGATATACGACGAAAAAACAAAATCAGCAATAATAATAACAAAAGAGCTTTTCGGACTTTCGGGCGAGCAAATAGACAAAGAGTTTATAGGCGAGCTTTCCGATTTATATGAGCACGCCGTTGTTTACAAAAAGGATTTTTACCCCGAAATAATTAAAGAACAAAGCAATGTTGAATCAGCGGAAGATAACAATTTACAAGTTCAAAACGAAGAGTCAGACAGCTCTTTAAAAACCGATACTCAAAATGATGAGGCTAACAATAACGTTATCGTTTGGAAGTTTTTTTAACTCATTTCAGTTTTCTTCTTTTATCCACTTAAGCTCTATAGGTTTTTTTCTGGCGAGTCAAAAAGCCACACAAGCCTTCTCCTTTAAAGGGGAAGGCTTGTGGGTATGTAAGGTTTGACGGATGAGGTGGTATGTTTTTTTACGAACAATCTACCCCGCCCCCCTTGCCTAAAGGGGGAAAGAATTGCGTAGCAATTCAGGGGGGATTTTTAATTTTGCATTTTCAAATGGAAATCTTAAAAAAGCATTTTTCATACTAAAAAGCCGTCGAGCTTTTCGCCCGACGGCTAAATTTCAAAACAATAATTACTGCATTTCCCGTCCTCTTAAATCGCTTCCCGTAAAGCGAATAATAGAAAAATATTGCATAATTCTTGAATGTATACGTTCACTATATGTTTTTGAAATTTCCTTCAAATTATAATTAGTGCTTATAATAGTCTTTTTTCCCAGCAAAATCCTATCGTTTAAAAGTTCAAACAAAAATGAAATCATCTGCATATTTGTAGCCTCCGCTCCCAAATCATCAATTATAAGCAAGTCGCATTTTTTTAGTCTTTCAAAATCCTCTCTCGCCTCTTTTGCATCGACACGATTAAAAACATAATCCATATAGTAATTAAACATTGATACAGCACTTTGGTATACAACATTCTTCCCATCATCAATAAGCTTTTTTGCTATGCAGGTAGATAAAAATGTTTTGCCAAGTCCCGCCGCACCATACAATAACAAGCTATCGCTTCTATTATCGAACTCATCTGCGTATCTTTTGCAAAATTCAAAGTTTTCTTTCGCAAGCTTTCTTTGCGACTTTTCTCCGTTTACGTCAGTATCCGAAAACAGATACTCATTAAATTTTTCAAACGTCTGCGTTTTTATAAGAATTGCAAGATTTGACTCGCTATATGCCGCTTCTCTTAACCTTGCCTTATAGCACTCGCACTCCTCTCCGTTTAAAATTCCCGTATCCTCGCACCTTGCGCAATTGTATTTCATATCCGTATAATCGCTTGAAAATCCAGCAAGACGAAGCTCTGACACACGCTCCTTTTTAAGCTCTAAAAGCTTTTCTTTAACCATTTTCAAAAACTCATCTGCTCTGCTCGGCTCAGACAAAATCAGTTGCACCATTTCGTTTCCCATTTTTGAAATTTCTCTGTCAACCTCGGCAACCTGCGGTACTTTTTTATATACTTCATCAAGCCTTTCATTTCTAAGCCTTATTTGCTCAAGCTTTCTCTTTTCAAATTCAGTTTTAACTTTTTCATAAACGCTTGCTTCGTATCCCATCCGTATCAATCCTTTCAAGCTAATCTATATCAGCTTTTTTTTAGACTCTCTTCCAATTTCTTTCTTGCATTTTCTTCTATTTTTTCAAAATCATATCTTCCCGAATCAAAAATTTCATATCCGTTTCTTTGGTCTTTTTGCTTATACTTAGGTTTGTTTCTTGCCTCATTAGCTGCTTTATTTTTTTTGCTTACGCTTTCCTTTGCTTTTTCAGGCGTTTTAATTCCTTCCTCATTCCACGCAATAAGCACAGTATTCATATACGGCAAAGACAGCTTTCCAATTTTAGAAACGCAATAATCAAATGCATACTCAACAAGCTGCTTTGAAAATCCAAATTCATACCACGAATCAATATACTTTTGCTCAGTTGGAGTATAATTTCTCTGCTCAATTCCAAATATCTTTTTAATAGCGTAGCCAAACTTGCTTTTTTTGCTTTGGCGCATAATATATTCATCCGCCATTTCACAGCTCGTTATTCCCATTTTATTCCACGAAATTGCAACCTTTTCAACATATCGCAAATCCTTTTTTCCAAGCTCTGCGCAATACTCAAGCAGACGCATTATAAGCTCAGGCGACATAGACAGCCAATCATATAAGCCATACAGTATAATAGTTGAGTTTGTAGACGGCATTTTTCCTAATATTTTTTGGGCAGTAACCAAAAGCATTTGCAAATCATCGCTTTCAGCAATAATATCCAAAACCGCATCTGTATCATACGACGGCGCAACATCGTCAGTTTCCTTTTCCTCACTCTTGAATTCAATTTTTCCCCCATTTTCCCTCAAAAGCCCAAGCTCCGCAAAAAAGCTGAGTGCTCCGCTTACAGTTGATTGTTCAACAGCTAAAACATCTGCAATTTTTTTATTATTAAGCCCCTGTCCCTCTGTCAGGAATTTAGCATATATGTAAATTTTCAAATAGTC
>JAZNSA010000061.1:0-10640 GCA_045590935.1 Clostridia bacterium
CTCTCCATTCTGCCGCCTCTGTATCGGCTGATAATAAATTTCTTTTATTAGCTATGTGAAAAAAATAAAAGACTAGAGCACAGTATGCGTTTTTTGAATTAAATCAGCGCATAAAGAATATTTTTAGCTAAACAAAAAGCGAAGTTTTTGACATATAAAACACAAAAACTCCGCAAAACAAAACCAATATATGATTTATACCTCCGTCCTTTTGCCTGAGAGATTAACCTTTTTATGGGCTTACACCTTCGGCATCCTTTTTTCTTGTTTTAAGAATTGGACTTCTCCGGAGCGCTATCCGTCTACAGTCCCGCTTTACAGCACCTGAGAGAGTTACTCCTTCGGCAAGGTCTATGCCTTTCTCCTGCATACTTCATTTAGCAAAAATATTAAATTGTATATATTATAGCACTTTGTTTACAATTTGTCAATATCTATTTTATAAAAAAAATGGAGTTTTTGTATAAGCTTGTCTAAACAAGTTATTCTTTAACAAAAAAAACAATCCTTCACAATATAAAATGTACTAAAAGACGGTTTTTCTAAAAGACGTTGACATACCTTAAAAAATATAATATAATATAGTATGTAAGCGTTCGGCGTTTGCGCCGAAAATAAAAAAAGATGAAAAGGAGTTATTTTACTATGAGTAAAAATTGGGCAAAAATGGATTTGAGCACTGTACCTAACATTGTAACAGAGACAGTTCCGGGTCCAAAATCAATCGAGTATCATGAGAGATGTGCTAAGTACATGAAGGGTTATTCAAGCCAGGTTAAGTTGTTCCCTGTAACGTTTGATTCAGGTTTTGGTTATACTTTGAAGGACGTTGATGGTAATACATATCTTGACTTCTCATCGGGTATTTATGTAACAGGTCTTGGACATTGTCATCCGAAAATCAGTGAAGCTGTTGCACATCATGCAAAAAATCTTATGAACTGCCACGACTTTACAACTAAAGTAAAGATGGAGCTTGTTGAAAAGTTACATGAGATAACAGGCGGACGTTTTGCAGGATTCCAGTTCTATGATTCAGGTACAACAGCAGTTGAAGCAGGTCTTCGTTGTGCTCGTGCGGCTACAGGCAAGCAGGAATTTATTTCTTTCTGGAGAGATTTTCATGGTAAGACATACGGTGCTAACTCTCTTGCTGTTGTTGGTGCAGATACACATATGAGAGCTCCGGGATTTATGCTTGCACCAAGACCAAATCCGTATCGTGATTTCTTTGGCAGAACACCTGAGGAAGCTTGGAAGGATTCTTCTCCTTACATCAGAATGATTGAAGGTATGTTAGATAACCAGTGTGCTTCGGGCGGTAAGAATGTTGCTGCTATCGTTTTAGAGCCTATTCAAGGTTGGGGCGGTTCAATTGTTCCTCCTCCGGACTTCATTCCTGCTCTTCGTGAGCTTTGTAACAAGAGAGATATTTTGTTGTTTGCTGATGAAGTTTTGAACTGTATGGCAAGAACAGGTAAGTATCTTGCTATGGACCACTGGGATACTACAGCAGATATTACAACACTTGGTAAGGGCTTTGGTAATGGTTTCCCTGTTACTGCTCTTGCTGTTTCAAAAGACCTTGCTCCTGCAATTGAGAAGATTTCTGCTTCTTCAAGCTACGGCGGTAATCCAATGGCTTGTGCTGCTGCATTAGAGTCTATCAAGGTTATTGAAGAAGAACAGCTTAACGAGCGTGCGACTCACCTTGGTGAGATTATGCTTGCTAAGATGGAAGAAATGAAGGCTGCTCATCCTATTATTGGTGATGTTCGTGCTATCGGTTGCTTGCAGGCTATTGAGATTGTTAAAGACCGTGAAACAAAAGAGCCGTTTAATGAGGCTGGTACAATGATTTATCAGAAAGCATTTGAAAAAGGTTTGGCTTGGGTTCCGTCAGGTCATATTCTTCGTATGTCTCCTCCGATGATTTTGGACGACGAGGCTGCTCTTAAGGGTCTTGAAATTATTGAAGAAGCTGTTACAGAAACAGAGAAATATTTTGGCTATTAATTTTTTGTATGCTAAGGGCTGTTGCAAATCAACAGTCCTTAGTTAGTTTGAGTACTTATAAAAGAAGAAAAGAAGAAAGGAAGATAATTAATGAAGAAAACTGTAAGATTTGGACTTGTTGGTTGCGGACTTATGGCAAGAGAGTTTGCATCTGCGGCAGCTCGCTGGTGTCATCTTACTGATGATATCCCGAAGCCTGAAATAGTTGGTATTTGCTCGGTTGTTCCTAAGGAAATGGAATGGTTTGAGAAAAACTTTCCTGAAATAAAATATTCTGTTTCGGATTATAAAGAGCTTTTAGACAAAGACGACATTGATGCAATATATTGTGCTGTTCCTCATAATCTACATGAGCAATTTTATATTGATATTATCAAAAGCGGAAAGGCACTTTTAGGAGAAAAGCCTTTCGGTATCGATAAAAAAGCCAATGAAAATATTATGAAGGCTATAGAAGAAAATCCAAATACATTTGTTCGTTGTTGCAGCGAATTCCCATATTACCCTGCAATGCAAACAATGATTAATTGGTATAACGAGGGTAAATTTGGAAAGGTTTTAGAGATTCATTGCGGATTTAATCATTGCAGTGATATGGATACGAGTAAGCCTATAAATTGGAAGCGTATGGTTAAGTTTAACGGTGAGTACGGATGTTTGGGCGATTTAGGTATTCATACTCAGCACGTTCCGTTCCGCCTCGGTTTTAAGCCAAAAACCGTAAGAGCGCATTTTAGCAATATTGTTAAGGAGCGTCCTGACGGCAAGGGTGGTAAGGCAGTTTGTGATACATTTGATAACTGTACAATTTTCTGCACAACCCTAAACAAAGACGGAGACGAAATCCCGATGACATTTGAAACAAAGCGTATGGCTCCGGGGTCTACAAATCGTTGGTTCTTTGAAATTTACGGTATGGACTGCAGTGCAAGGTTTACAAGCGATGATGCAAATGCGTTTTATTATACATCATCGTGGGGCAAAGAACAGTCGTGGAATCGTATAATTATTGGATACAAGCCGATGATTCCAACAATCACAGGTCCTATTTTTGAATTCGGATTTACTGATGCGATTCAGCAGCAGATAGCGGCGTTTATGCTTGAATATTCAGGCGTTGAGGTTCCGTTTGGTCTTTTCAGACCTGAGGAAACAGTTCTTTCTCATACGTTGGCAACGGCTGCATTAAAATCGTTCTATAATAAGACTGTTGAGGTTATTGATTAATAAAAAAAGGGGCTGTAAAAAAGCCAGACAAATAACGAAAAGGATCTCGTTTGAGGTCCTTTTTGTGTTTCTATGCAATTTTTTTGTGTCCGTTTTGACAGCCTGCCAATAATTTAGTGTTAGTTACTGTTTTATAAAAACCCCCCAAAGGCTGTTTGTTCTTCCTTTGGGGGGGTGTGAAATACTATTAAGTTTAAGTTACTTATTAATAACCAACTTTCTCCCAGCACTCGAATGGAGCAGCAAGCTCGTCGCTTACATAAACCTGAGTTTTCATTGTCTGAAGCATTGAGCTTGGGATTGCAGGAGTAACAGGTCCATGAAGAACAAGACGAGATGTCATTCTCTGCCATGAAGAGAATGTTCCGTTTGTCATAAGAGCATGAACCTCGATACGCTCTCTTGCGTTCTTAACGTCAACAGGACCGATTGTTGCAGCCATTGGAGGCACGCTTGCAATATATCCCGACTGACCGAATACACCGTGAAGTGAATTCTGAGCAACTGTTAATGGATGAAGCTTAACAAGACGAGCTTCCATATTTAACCACTCTTCAACGCTGTCAGGCATAAACTCCTCAACAGGGTCGATAAATGCCATGTGTCCTGTCCAACCTGGTGAAGAAGAACAAATATCAGCGCCGCCTTCGCCTATTTCAGTAATAAGCTTAGAATAATGACCTATATTTGCATTTGTTGGATAGTGAACATTTTCAAGAGGCATACGAAGCTTCTCATCAATCTGGAATACGAAATATTTAAGCATTGAGTGAGCAAAACCTGCTTCGTAAGTTTCAGGAGCAATATTTCCCTGGTCATCAGCCCATTCATCCATTGCAAAAATGTGTAGCTTGCTACAATCTACCTGGAAATAGTTGATAAGCTGAGCTAAAGGAATATATGTATCAGGCTCAGGATTACCAAGAATCATTGTGTACTTCTTGCCTGCTTCAGAAGCAGCCTTGATACGAGAGAAAAGAGTAGCAATCAAAACAGGATGAGGATTCATCATAACCTTGATGTTAAAATCAGGGTTTGGATGCTTTTCCAAATCTTTGCCGCTAATCTTACGCAAACGCTCGCAAACCTCACGGTCCTTAAAAGGAACATAGTCGGCACACTTAAAATCAAATTTTGTTGGTGGGTCAAAAATAATATCTTTCATTTTTAAATCTCCTTTGTTTTAAATATTTTTTAACTTCCCATATATTATTATATCACACTTTTTGGAAAAATGCAACAATAATAATTTCGTTATTTTACAAACTTCATTTTTCCGAAATAATCGGGTTGATGAAACGAAAGATTTTCCTCAGGAACAGGGCTCCACGCCAAATAGTGAGGATTTTTTCCGAAGTCAGAGCATTTGTAACAATTTGCCATCATTTCTTTGTTTTCATATATTTCAAATTCAGGGACAAATCTTCTTATTAGCTCTGTTGATACTTTGTAGTATATATCCCAACGAGTTTCGTCTTTTTCAATAGTTGGAACGATTAAAGGAATATCTCCTTCCCCGGGAAGCAAACGAACAAGCTTGCCGCCGTTGCTTCCAAGTCCTAAAAACAAGCAGCCGTTTGGGTTAAACTCAATATTAAAATACCTTTTGTCGTTTTCCATTGGTGTAAAGAAAAACTCAAGGCAGCTATCCTCGCAGGGCATACCTGTAATTCCTGTTTCAACTGCACGTCTGTCAGGTTCAATTGTCCACAAATGTACTTTTATTTCATTCTCGTTTGCTGCAATTTGAGCATACGCCGAAATAAAATCAGGGGTATTTTTATAGGGGTGGTCAATTTTAATAACATCAATATCTTCCCAATTAAAATTGTCGCCAACAAGCTTTATGTTATAATTTTTCATTATACAGCTTCCCCTCCCATCATAACCTTGTGAACGCCCATCTTATAGTCTACAAATACCAGGTCTGCACGCTTTCCGACAGCGATTTCGCCTCTGTCATAAAAGCCTAAAGCCATAGATGGGTTATACGATGCAAATTTAAACACATCAACAATTGATGCACCAGTATGCTTAATCATATTACGGCAAGAGATGTCAAGTGTCATTTTAGAGCCTGCAATCTCGCCTGTGTTATCAAAATTGATATCGTCAACATCATCATATCCCGGAGGAATTGGACCATCGCAAGCATAAGCATCCGAAATAAGAATAATTCTATCGTCGCCCTTTATTCTTCTGACTAAACGAAGCATATATGGGTCAACGTGTATTCCACGGCTATCACAGATAAGCTCTGCATAAATTTCACGATTGTAATTAACCGCTTCATCAACGCAAACGCCTCTGCACTCCGGGTACATCGGACGGTCGCCCGTTGCATTGGTATGGTGCGTTCCGATTTTTAAGCCATAAGGCATAATAGCCTCAATTTGTTGCGGGGAAGCTTCGCTATGTGCAACGGAAAATACTACTGAAGGATTTTCCTTTTTAGCATCAATAACAAATTGCAAAATGTTCTCACGCTCGGGAGCAAGTGCCCAAACTTTTACTAAATCGCCTGCAGCCTCTATTATAGGAAGATATTTTTTTGAATCTACTTCTCCTTTCCAAGGGTTAGACTCTTTATCGCAACCGAATTTGGGGTTAAGATATGGACCTTCCATATAAAAGCCGCCAATGTTTGCGCATTCCTTCTTTTTCATTGCATCCTTTAAGGCCTCGATTGCCTCAACGTACCCTTCTGTATTCATACTGAAATAAAGGGCAGGTAGAAGGGTTGTTGTACCATGCTTAAGATGATGCGTACTTGCAGTAACTGCATCGTCTTGAAAGAATACCTTTCCGTCGGAATGAGTATGAATATCAACAAAGCCAGGACCAACATATAGTCCTTCTGCATCAATAACCTCGCATCCGTCAGGAATTGAAAGTTTTCTCATTTCTCCGAAATCTTTAATTTTACCGTCCTCAATAAAGAGAACTGCATCAGGGATAAAATGGTCCCTCATAACAAGTGTTGCATTTTTAATAGCTATCATAATTATTTCCTCAAGCTTTCAAGAAGCTTTGTTCCTTCTTCAATTAGTAATTCACCTATTCCTGCCTTATATCTTGAGCTTCTTGCTTCGTATCCGCCCTCATCATAGGAATCCTGCATTGGGAAATATCCCTCGTATCCGTTTCCGATGCAATTCGGGATAACCATTTCAAAGCCCTCTGTCTTTTTAAGAGCTTTTCCTATCTCCGTAAATGGCTCGCCGGGCAATCCAATTATTGCAACAGGACCGATAGCGATTGAAGAAAGAGGCATATCAAACGCCTCAGGACCGTTTTCAAAACGTACCATTCTTTCAGCCTCTGCAACAACTGTTGTTAGCATCATACCCTCATAAGGAAGCTCAGAATCCTTGCCTGCTTTGTGAAGGTCGTTAATACGATGAGCTTCAACAAGCTGCTCCTTAGTTGCCGTGTTAGCGGGAACGCTTATCATTTTGACCTTGCAGATAAGCTCTGTATTATCAACGTATTTAACCTTGTCATAAGCCTGCAAAACGCCGCCCATAACAACTCTTGCGATATATTCTGCATGAGGATAACCTCTTGATACATCATCAAAATCCATAAACATATCATTAAGATATCCGCCTGTAGGATGAACATTTACATGATTAACATTTCCTTGTGCACCATTAAGAAATATACACTTAGTATTGTCGAGGAATTTTTCAACATCACGCACCAAAAGACCCGGCCAATCTGCAGAAATAAGGTTTCCGCCAACAACGTCAGGGTGGTTAGCAAAGTTTACAAGTACTAATGTTTCAGCGCCTTCTCTGTTAAATCTTAAAACGCTTACTTCCTCATCTGTTTCACCTATTGGACGAACAATATCGGGGTTATTAACACCAGGGTTTGTTTTAACGCTTCCGTCTTTCATAACATAACGACGAATAAAAGCAACGTTTGGCGCTGTTCCTTTTCCATAACCCATTGTTGCAGGTTTTAAATCTTTTATTGCAAAAAGCGCCGCATCCGCAATTCTTAATCCAACAAATTCCGAATAATATTTAACAAATGGCTCGTCGGAGTCGAAATCAATTTCCGGACCTGTATGAGTATGAGTTGATGTAATATAAATATTTTCTGCAGGAATTCCAGTTGCCTCGCTTGCAAGCTTGCGATAGCGGTTGCATATAAACTGATTAACGCCACAGTTGTCGAGCGATAAAATAACAGTTGTTGTTTCACCCTCTTGCAAAGCAAGCGCATTAACGCGAAGCTCGTCTAAAACGCCCTCTGCAAAACGGACCTTATAATATCCGCTGATAGGAATGCCCATTGGTGGGGTAATGTTTGATCTGCCGAAGCCGGCTTTTAAATTACTCATTTTAACCATCTCCTTGTTATCATATAAAGAAAAATTGCATATAAGAAAAATATACCTATAATACTCTTGCATTATAACATTTTTGCAGTTTGTTGTCAATAGATTAGCGACTCGTTTTTTTGCTTTGAAAAAAACGATGTATTTACAAAATTTGAGTTTTATGCAAAAAAGTTTGAAGTATCATAGGTGCAGAAAATGTTGATGGGAATTATTGACTGTGCTTGACAAAAGAGCGTATTTTATATATAATAAATAGTGTATACAAAAGAAAAACAAAGTAAAAATAGAGAAGTGCAAAACGAGTAAATAAAAAAGCATCTACAAGTGATAAAACGGATTTGCCACATCCGTAAAATCGCATAAACTCTATACTTTTGGAGTTTTGCACATGGCCAATATAAAAATATAAAGGAATGAATAAAAATGGCAGAAAATAAGACTGATAAGATGCTCGATTTCAATGTAGGAGCTGCTGGCGCAGAGATTGATGCGAGCAAAAAGGTAAGAATTGGTATTGTTGGGACGGGTTGGATTGCAGATGCGCATATTGAACAGTATAAGAAAATGCCTGACGTTGAAATTGTTGCTGGTGCAGATTTAATTCCGGGAAAAGCTGAGGCTTTTTTCAAGAAAAATGGTGTTGAGGGTGTTAAATGCTACTTAAGCCATAAGGAAATGCTTGCAGATGAGTCTTTGAAGCTTGACGGAGTAAGTATTTGTACCTATAATATGACACATGCTGAGTGTGCTATTGATTGTCTTGACAAGGGAATCAATGTTCTTTTGGAGAAGCCAATGTGTGTAACATTGGAGGAAGGTATTGAGATATTAAAGGCTGAAAAGAGAAGCGGAAAGATTCTTTCTATCGGCTTCCAGCCAAGATTTGACCCTAATATGATTATGGTTAAAGAGGTTGTTCAGTCGGGAGCATTGGGTAAGGTTTACTATATCCAGACAGGGGGTGGACGTCGTCGTGGTATTCCTACTCCTTTTGGAACAACATTTATTGAGAAATCAACAGGCGGTATCGGTGCTTTAGGTGATATAGGATGTTATTCTCTTGATATGGTGCTAAATGCTATTGGATATCCTAAGCCGTTGACAGTTAGCGGATATACTTCTGATTTCTTCGGGAAAGACCCGAATTATATAGGATATAAGAACTGCGGACACCCTGAATATCATGAAAAATTTGAAGTTGATGATTTTGCGGCAGGCTTTGCTCGTTTGGAAGGCGGAATTATTTTAGACTTCAGAATTGCGTGGGCAATGAATCTTGACACGCCGGGAGATACAATAATTATGGGAACGAAGGCTAGCTTGAGAATTCCTTCAACAGATTGTTGGAATGGAACAATCGGCGGACCTTTGAAGCTTTATACTGAGATTGGTGGCGAGCAGGTTGTTACTGAAATTCCTATGAAGGAAAGTAATGTACATTGCTTTGAAGCAAAGATTCGTTCATTCCTTGATGCTATTAAAAATGGTGTCGCAGCACCTGTTCCTTCAAGTCAGATTATTTACAATCAGGCAATTCTTTCGGGAATTAAAAAGTCTGCTGATTTAGGAAGAGAAATCGAAATTGAAATCCCTGAAATTTAATTAAAAAAATAAAAAATTCGGCAATTACAAATGTGATTGTCGAATTTTTTTCATATTATAATGTAATATCTTCATCATAAATATTCAGACAGCTTCTTTGTCTTCAAAAAAGTTTCCAAAGCGTTGTTTATTTCTGCCCAGTAGTTATTAAAAACGAAGTCTTTGACAGCGCTGTCGTCAAAATCGCTGTCTACAACTGTGCAACTGCCCTCTAAGCAATAAACTATATCAAAAAGGGAGATTTCGTCTGCGCTTTTTACGGCTACATATCCTCCACCTGCACCTGCGCGGGATTTTAATAAGCCTGCTTTTTTTAAATCGGAAAAACAATTTTCCAAAAACTTATTTGATATATTATGCTTTTCTGCGATTTTTGCAATACTTATTTTTGAAGACGAATTATATACCTCAATCAATCCAAGAATCCCATATCTGCTTTTTGCCGATAACTTCATTTTTAAAACCCTCCAAATCTATAAAATTTGTATTATTAATTAAATTTTTGGCAATATCTTTTAGCAAAATACTATCTAAAACCTCGAATATAAAATCCGAGATATCGCAAAGCATATCACGACACGGACATTCGTATATGTTTTTGCCCAGGTCGCAACCATTTTCGTCAAAGGCACATTTTACGATATGCATATTTTCTTCTGTTATCAAACAAATATCCCCGATTGTTAAATCGTCAATAATCTCTTTGTTGATATAATATCCTCCGCCAACCCCCATTTTCGATAAAACAATATCTTCCTTTTTTAGCAGTGATAAAATTTGTGCGCTGTATCCTGCGGATATTTTAAGGCGGGATTCTATTTCTTCAAGAGAAATTAGTCGCTTTTCGGAAAAACATATCATATATGAGAGAATTGCGACAGCGTTTTTGCTTTTTGTTGAAATTTTCATATTGCACCTTCTTTATATAATTAAATATGTAAAAAATACCTTTCAAAAGTATTATATCACATAGTGAAAAAAAGTGCAAGAAAAACTTTATTAAAACTATAGGAGTTTTAAAATAGTGAGTTGGTGTTATAAAATTATGAGAGAAAAAAGAAATATTTGTAAATGTGCATATCATAATCTACAAAACAGCAGCGAAAAATGTAGCAATATGCAAAAAAAGCAAAAAAATTAAAAAAAGTGTTGACAAAGGTAAAAAAAGGTGGTATACTAGTCTAGTCGCTTGTGAGAAAAACGAGCGTGGCGGTCTTCAAAAGTGGAGGCATTGGACATTGAAAATTAAACAGTATATGAAATAAACACACAAAAAAGTACTTGTCAAGAAATTTGAGTAAAAAAGCTCTTAGAGATAAGAGCGCCTGACAAAGTAAGTCAGAGTTAAAATGAGCTAATTAAACGAACGAATATTTATATCGAGAGTTTGATCCTGGCTCAGGACGAACGCTGGCGGCGTGCCTAACACATGCAAGTCGAACGG
>JAZNSA010000062.1:0-4907 GCA_045590935.1 Clostridia bacterium
CCTGCCGGACAGTCAATAATAACATAATCATATTCCGCTTTAAGCTCCTGCGTAAGCTTCTTCATTTGCTCAGGAGTAACAGCCGACTTATCACGAGTCTGCGCAGCAGGAATAATAAACAAACCGTCATATCTCTTATCCTTTATAAGAGCCTGCTTAACACGGCATCTTTCCTCAACAACATCAACCAAGTCATAGACAATTCGATTCTCAAGACCCATTACAACATCAAGATTTCTAAGTCCGATGTCCGCATCAATCAAAACAACAGTTTTTCCACGCAAAACAAGTCCTGTTCCAATATTTGCTGTTGTTGTTGTTTTTCCAACTCCACCTTTACCGGATGTAATAACAATAACTTCACCCATTTTTATTCCTCCTATGTATTTTAAAAAACTAATCACATATTACAGTATATCACAAAAAATTAAATTAGTCTATAATTTTTTTTAATTTTTTTAATTTTTTTATTTACTTATATTTTTTGATAAATAGTTATCAATATAAATATTGGAATCTTTAACATAAGCCATTTCAGGAACCCAACTCGTATTAGCCTCTCCATCAGGCGGTCTTGTTATAATATCTGCAATTCTTATTTGGGTAGGAAGCATCTTTGATGCGCAAACAACAGCGTTTCTGTCGCCATTGCAGCCCGCATGAACAATACCTCTCAAAATTCCCATTACTATAATATTGCCCACTGCAGTAAGCTCAGCACCGGGATTAACGTCGCCGACAACAATTATATTTCCAAGCGAGCTTATTGCCTGTCCGCTCCTTAAAGTACCATAATGAAAAACAGTTCTGTCCTTGTCCTCTTCCTCTTTCACAAAGGAAAAGAAATCCGAAGAATCGTATTCAATTGTTACCTCTTTATCAATCATTTCAAGAAGCTTTAATTCAAGCTTAATCCTGTCCTCATCTTCAAGAGGGTCGCCCGCAAAAACGATTTTGTTGCTTCCGCAATGAAAAAATTCCATAACCTCGCCAACCTTTTCAATTGTTTGCTCGTAAATCTCTTCAAAATCTCCCTCCTTAAAGACAATCATTATTCCGTCTTTTATTCCTTTTAGCTTTACTAATTCGTTTGCCATTTTACTTCCCCTTTCGTTATTGCATAAGCACCATTGGCTGTTTTCTGCTTATTGTTTTTTCTTCCTCTGAATTATTTATATTAAAATAATAGTCAAAAACCGCTCTGGAAATCGGTGCAACATCGCCGCCGCTATTTCCATGCTCAACAATTATTGCAACTGCTATCTGCGGATTGTCGTACGGTGCAAAAGCAACGAATACTCCATTATCCGAACCCTTTGCAACCTGTGCAGAGCCGGTTTTTCCTCCTATTTTTACAGGATACCCCTCAAATATTGAGCTTGCCGTTCCCTCCTGAGTAACATCTAACATTCCTTGCAAAACCTCGCCGATATTTTCATCTTTCAAATCAATATCTTCTAAAACTTCAATCTCAGGTTCATATACAAGGCTTCCGTCTGCAGGAGAACGCACCTCTTTAACAAGATGCGGTTTATATCTTTTACCGCCATTAACAAGCGTTGCAACATAGTTTGCAAGTTGAATTGGCGTAATCAAATTGTCGGACTGCCCGATTGAAGCCTGAATAGTATCTCCGCCTGACCACTCTCTTCCACCAACTCTTTTTCTCTCCTCAGGTCCCGCAACAGTGCCTTTTGCTTCTTCCTGACTAAGCTCAATTCCGCTGTAATCTCCCAGTCCGAACAAGCGTTGATATCTATTAAGCTTATCAATCCCCATAAGCCTTCCTACCTCGTAATAGAAATAATTACAAGAATTTTCAAGTGCCTTTGCTACATCACACGCACCATGCGTCTTTCCCGTTCTCGAATATATCCAGCATTTTGGTTGATAATCGGGATAAAACTTATAAACGCCCTCATCTTCAATCGTCGTATTCACATCAACAACATTTTCTTCCAAAGCCGCAATTGAAGTTAGCATTTTAAAGGTTGAGCCGGGCGCATAAGCTCCGCCAATAGCCCTGTTCCACAATGGCTTCGTTTCGTCTTTTATCATTTGCGAATAAATCTCATTAAAGCTATTAGGGTCGTAAGTAGGATAAGATGCCATCGCTAAAACCTCTCCGCTATTTACATCTAAAACAACTGCCGCTCCTGCAAAAGCATCGCCGCCAACATTTTTATACCCTTCGCCTCTTCGCCTTATTTGTCCTATTGTTTCTTTCAGACTATTTTCCAAAACAGCTTGCATAGTACCGTCAATCGTCAACATAACGTAATTACCGGCTTTTGCCTCAACTCTGAATTCATTTCTTTCCTCAAAACCGTTATTAGTTTGAAAATATTCTCTCTTTCCGTCTTCTCCTCTTAAATATTGCTCGCAAACCTTTTCAATTCCCTGCTTTCCGATTTCGTCAGTAAATTTATATCCCTCATCTTTAAGAGCCTCATATTCGGTATCAGAAATTTTTCCAACCCTTCCCAAAATATGGGTTGCGAACTCGCCATTCGGATAATTTCTTACATACTCATCAACAACACTGGCACACTCGAACTCATCCCCACTCTCTTTAATAACAGTAACAAACTCCATATCTATATCACTTGCAAACGTGTATGGCGTTGAAACGGAAAAATTGTTTCTTACCATATCATATCTTACGCCCACAATCATTCTGATTTCGTCGGGTGAATAGCCATCTCTTATATTAAATCTCTCCTTGAGTGCATAAACAACCTCCTCTGCACTCAGGTCTCCTTCAAGCTCCCACTTCTTTTTCCACTCAAGCTCCGCCTTCTTCGCTTCCTCCTCGCCTTCCGCCTCGTCTGAAAAAGTAAAGTTAAAAGGATAGAAGCTTATTGGAAGCTCTTCGCATATTTTTTGATTTTTTTCCTTTGCAAGCAAATAAAGCTGCAAAATCCTGTTGTCAAATTCATCGTTATTTGCGTTTGTCTTTTGAATTTGAAGTGCATATCCTGTTTTGTTAACAACAAGCGGCATACCAAATCTATCAACTATTTCGCCTCTCGGCGCAGGAATTATTACATTTCTCGTTCCTTTTTGCTCCGCCATTGTTAAATACTTATCACCCAAAACAATCTGCATCCAAAAAAGTCTTACGCAAATCAAAAGAATTATTACAAAGGCAAAAACTGCATATACAATTAATCTTTTATTAACTGTTCTTCCATTTTTCAAACAATCACATCCAGTTTTTATTATTTGTATCCAAACCAACTATTTTTCTTATTGGTGCGTATAAAATTCCCGCCACAACCATATTTAATAATGTAACAGGAAGAATTTTATATACGAAATGCCAAGCAAAATCCCCACCATTCCATATAATAAACCCAAATAAAGCAAATAAGCTTTCATATATCATACTCATAACAAGAGAAAACAATATACAAACTAAAAATTTTCCTTTAAAAAATCTAACGCTTGACAAGCAACACAAAATAGCAAAAGTCATACACAAAATGCAGTTTATTCCAAAAACTGCCCCGCTTGAAGCATCAAGCAACAATCCGCAAAAAATCCCGAAAAATGCCGCCTTGAACCACTGCGTTTCCAAAAGCGAATGACAAAACAGCATAACAGTAACAAAATTCGGAACAACAAAAAAAATTTTGTATTTGGAAAACAGCGTTGTTTGCAAAATATATAACAGAAAAGTAATTCCGCAAATTTTAACATATCTCATATTTTGCACACTCCCTCAAAAGCATCACTTATTAGTAATTAATTTCCCCGACACGATAAAAACAAATTTCAGCTCTTTAAAATCTACATACGGCTCAACCAAAGCGTAAAGAGGCATACCTGCGTTATCTGTAACAATTTCGCAAACCTTTCCCATGGGTATTCCCGCAGGATAGCTTCCTCCAAGACCTGACGTTTCAAGAGTGTCGCCGATTATTATATGAGCATCCTTATTTATAAACGTCATCTTGCAAAGCCCATCTTTTTCGTACTCAAAATCGCCCTCAACGATTGCGACGTCTCCCGTTCGTATAACCTTTGCGCCAACTGATGATGAGGACTCAATAATAGTTGAAATTTTTGCCCAATTTACTCCAACATCGCAAACACGTCCAACCAAGCCCTTTGACACAACCGCAACATCGCCAACCTTAATACCGTCCGCCGTTCCTTTGTTAATCGTATAATAATTATACCAATTATCCGAGCTCCATCCAATTACCTCCGCAGCCGTACGATTTTCGCTATAATCATTCTCTTGCTTCAGTTCTAAAATTTCACGAAGCTCATCATTTTCAGCTTTATAGCTTTCCGCATCACGATACTTATGGCGAAGCTGTGCATTTTCTATAGCAAGCCTATCATTTTCTGAATTCATATTTTTCATTTCAAACAAGTATTTAAAAAACCCACCTATTCCGTTTGTTAAATGCGAAACGCCACTTTGGAGCGGAGAAGTTATAGTATTTATTACATTTTTCATAAAAAAGGAATTATTATTTGAAACAGCCGATATTCCTATAAATATAAATATTACAACGGCTATCGCAATTATTGTTATAATCTTATTCTTTTTTTCAAAAAAATTCATTTTCTCCTCTCCTCTCTTTAATAATATATTTCTATACTGTTATTTGCTTATTAAAACCTTTCTTAGCGTATCAATTTCTTCCAAAACCTTTCCTGTTCCAAAAGCAACGCAATCGAGCGGAGCTTTTGCAACATAAACAGGTATTCCTGTCTCATAGCTTATAAGCTTGTCTAATCCTCTTATGAGCGCACCGCCGCCCGTAAGCGTAATTCCTCTGTCGATAATATCTGCCGAAAGCTCAGGCGGAGTTTTTTCAAGTGTTGTGCGTATGGTATCGATAATTTGGGAAATCGGGTCTGCCATGGCATTGCGTACCTCTTCCGAAGTG
>JAZNSA010000063.1:0-2711 GCA_045590935.1 Clostridia bacterium
TATTCATACGTTTTTTCGCCCGTAATATCATCTAAACAATACTCTGCCTCAAGCTTGCCCGCAATATAAATCTTAGCAACCAATCCGTTGTTATCACTATCATAAAAAAAGCCAAACGAAAAAAACAACAAAAGCGCTACCAAACAAATCCCAACACCAACACAAATATCATATCTATTCATTTTAATTTATTTCACACCACGATAAAAATGCCCTCTTGTAAACCCATTTTCAACGAAACAATCCGCATTTTTAAATTCTTTTCCACTAAGTGCCATTTGATACGCCAAAATAACACTCCTACACTTACTCTCATCTTCGTCGCTAAAGGCTAGCCTTATATATTTTGCCCCCGTATCAATTAAATCCTCCGCCTTATCTGCCATATATATAGGCTTAGAATTCAAAATCGTATTGACACACATTCTGTCGCCCTCGCAACGCACCAAAAACTCTTCATTCATTCTGTCTTTTAAAACGACCGTCTTATCTCGCATACACTTTCCAAGCGCCGCCTTTATAACGCAATTTTTCATAACCATAAGCGGAAGCCTTCCGTATGCCATAATCTCACATTCACTATTGCCGCCGATTGCACTTTTTAGCTCTCTTATATTAAGCTCAGGCGACATACAAATCGTTTTAAAACCAAGCTGCTTATAAAATTTTATACTCTCGCTGTTAAAAACATTTAACCTGAAATCGCCATAAGCGCCCTTTTTTGCATCTGCAAGATGAGCACTTAAAACTTCTTTTTCATATTTAAAAGCGTCGCACATAGCATCGCTTTTAATTTCATCTGCCATTAACACAAGCTCGCAATCGCCGCATTCCGATTTAATTTTATTAAAAATATTTTCTTTTGCGTAAATCCTCTTAACGCCAAGTCCTATAGCAATTTTTGCTTGCGAAACGGTTGAAACGCTTGCCGTAATAAAAACCTCATTATTTTCGCTATCCTTTTTCTTGCTTTCAGCTGCCTTATATATATAATCGCCAAAATTATCTCTTGCAAGCTTATTTAGCCTTTGATTTGAAAGCTCCTCGCAACACTTTCTTCTCAACTCGTTTAAATCCTTTGCGCCAATTCCCGCTTTGAAATCAATGTCTATCTTTATTTCCTCAGGATAATATACGGTATTTCCAAGACGTGAAATCTGCTTTGTTATAAATTCCTCTGTCGCCGCTATGCTCTTTGCACTTTGAGCAACCTCTCCAAATGCCTTTGCCGCATTTCCGTCATCATCAATCATTTCAAGGCAAGCCCGCTCGCCAACAAAGAGCCTTATCTTCATTTTAACGGGCACTTTTCTTAAATTGCACTCCGCTGTGCATCTCCGTTCTGCCTCATCTTCAAACGCTTCTTTAGCAATGTTCGACGGATTTTTATACGTCATCATTTCATACCCAAGCTTGCCCTTAAAATATCCATCAGTAAATCCGCTCCGATTAAACGCCGCAAGCAACGCATCATAATCGCTTTTTAAAACAGGCTTTCCCGACTTTAAATACTTTGAATAAATCCCAACAACCGTTGCAACATATTCAGGCTTTTTTAATCGCCCTTCAATTTTAAACGACGTTGAGCCAAGCTTTTTGATTTCGTTTATATGCTCTATAAGGCACATATCCTTCGGGCTTAAAAGGTAACCCTTTCTTTTTTCATTTTCGCTTAAAAGCTGATATTCAAGTCTGCAAGGCTGAGCACATTTTCCCCTGTTTCCGCTCCTTTGACCAATTATTGAGCTCAACAAGCATTGCCCCGAATAGCACTGGCAAATAGCTCCGTGAACAAATATTTCAGTTTCAATATCAACTGAGTCGTTAATTTTTTTTATTTCATCGCTCGAAAGCTCTCTCGCAAGAACAACTCTCTTAAATCCAATATCTTTCAACGCTCTTGCATCTTCGCTGTTATGAATTGTCATCTGAGTTGAAGCGTGCAACGGAAAATCAGGATGCATCTTTAAAATCGCATTTGCAATTCCAAAATCCTGAACAATAATAGAGTCAACCCTTGCCGTATACAAGAAATGCGCAAACTTAACTGCATCGTTAAACTCGCTTTGTTTAATAAGCGTATTTAGCGCAACAAAAACCTTAACACCCCTCAAATGACAATACTTGACTATTTCTATTATTTCATCATCTTCAAAATTGCCCGCTCCCGCTCTTGCCGAAAAAAGCTTTCCGCCAATATATATCGCATCCGCCCCACTCTGCACAGCGGCATAAACCGCACCCATTGAGCCGCACGGTGCAAGCAATTCGTACCCCTTTGACATAACCCCTGACACTCCAATCCCAAAAACTCAAAAAGCTAATTTTTTCCTTCTATAACGTGCTTTTGTAACGCTTCAAGCTTTTCCTCAGCATTTCTAAGCTTCTCTTCAAGCTTTGAAATCTCGTCGGTATATGCCGCAATTTCCCTTTGCATCCTGTCAGCCTTGTCCTTAATCTTAAAATACTCATCCGAAGAATTAATCGCCGTAAGAATAGAAGCCATTTCCGTTCCAAGTCTTGGGTTTACACTTGCAATTTCGCTTACCTTCTTATCAACGTAAGAGCAAATCTTATAGATATACTCCTCTTTTTCATCCGAAATAATAGTATAGAACTTACCTCTTATTTTAACTTCCATTTTTATCTTATCGTTCATAAGTATGCCTCCCCCACCATACAACACTACATTATATATTATATGCTATTTT
>JAZNSA010000064.1:0-3489 GCA_045590935.1 Clostridia bacterium
CCTGAGAAATAAATTCCTTCATAAATCTCTGCTGAACCTCAACTCTTTCAAGGTCTGCCCTTGCATAGCCCGCTCTGTACCTTAGAAGCTGCTCAGCCTTATCTCCGTCTAAAACCTGCTCTCCTGCCTTAAGATGAATACTCAAATTCTGATACGGGTCCTCATAATTCAAATCCTTTTCAACATTAAACTTAACTCCGCCAATTCCGTCTATAATATACTTAAACGCATCAAAATTGACCTTTGCATAATAATCTATTTCAACCCCGAATTTATTTTCAACCTCATCTATAAGCAAGCTCATTCCCTCTCCATTACTTGCATAATGATGAATTTCATTAATTTTCATTCCTCTTCCCGATGGCTGAGGCGGATTTTTTCTCATAGCGGCATACGTTTCATCGCTAACCGAAACAAGAGTATCTCTCGGGATAGACAAAAGCGTTATTCCGCCACCTTTTCTATTATCGTAAACGCCAAGCATAATCGTATCTGTTCTTGTTCCTCCTGCGTCTGTTCCCGCAATTAGGAAAACCGTCTTTTCAGGCGCCTTCAAGAAAATCAAGCATATTGCAACAAAAGCAATAAAGCAAATAAAAAGCGTTGATAAAAACTTCAAAAAGCCTCTCTTTTTACGCCTTTTCTTCTTCCCTTTCCTGTTTTGATGATTTCTATAATCCCCATTTCGCCTATGTAGCTCACGCTGTCTGTCATCATATATTTCATCTGACGAAAAATCATCATCGCCAAAATTATCCTGAATTTTAATGTAATAATCCTTATCCACTTTCAATCTCCTTTCTTTACTTATTTATTACTAAGATTATACACTAGTATAATCCAAAAGTCAATATTTATTAGAGCATAGCGAGGTAATACACAATAAACCACACTTTTTTTCAGTTTTTATGAAAAATATGTTGACAAACGGCAAATAAAGGTATATACTTACTAGTGTAGACAGCAGAGGCGCTGTGAGTTCCGTAACACTCGCAGTGCCTTTAATCTTAAAACGGCTTGTTTTAAGAATACTATATTTACTGGAGGATTAAACGATGAAAAAAATTCCGGAAATGTTTGGAAGTATGGTTTTTAATTCAACCGTAATGCAGGAAAGACTTCCGAAAGAAACTTATAAGGAGCTTAGAAAAACAATCGAAGAGGGCAAGCCTTTGGAGCTTGAGGTTGCAAATGTTGTTGCAAACGCAATGAAGGATTGGGCTCTCGAAAAGGGCGTTACTCATTATACACATTGGTTTCAGCCAATGACAGGAATAACAGCCGAGAAGCACGATAGCTTTATAAACCCTATAAGCGACGATTCTGTCATAATGGAATTTTCAGGCAAAGCGCTTATAAAAGGCGAGCCTGATGCATCAAGCTTTCCTTCCGGCGGACTGAGAGCAACCTTTGAAGCAAGAGGCTATACTGCTTGGGACCCTTCCTCTTTTGCTTTTATTAAAGACGGAACGCTCTGTATTCCAACGGCTTTCTGCTCGTACACAGGCGAAGCTCTTGACAAGAAAACGCCCCTTTTGCGTTCTATGGAAGTTATTGACGAGCAAGCAATGAGAATACTAAAGCTTTTTGGAAATACGACCTCAAAGCGTGTTATAACAACCGTTGGCCCTGAACAAGAGTATTTTCTTGTTGATAAAAAGCTATACGATGAAAGAAAAGATTTAATTTTTACAGGCAGAACGCTTTTTGGTGCTCCTGCTCCAAAAGGTCAGGAACTTGAGGACCATTATTTTGGTTCAATCAAGCCAAGAGTTGCCGCATATATGAAAGAGCTCGATGAAGAGCTTTGGAAGCTTGGCGTTTTGGCAAAAACAAGGCATAATGAGGCGGCTCCCGCTCAGCACGAGCTTGCGCCTATCTATTCAACAACCAACATTGCAACTGACCACAATCAGCTTGCGATGGAAGTTATGCAAAAGATAGCAACAAAGCACGACCTTGTTTGTTTGCTGCACGAGAAGCCTTTTGCAGGAGTAAACGGAAGCGGTAAGCATAATAATTGGTCGCTTTCAACGGACGACGGAATTAATTTATTAAATCCAACTTCTAAGCCGTATGAAAACAAGCAGTTTTTGTTGTTTTTCTGTGCAGTTATAAAAGCCGTTGCCGAGCATCAGGACTTGCTTCGTATTTCTGCGGCAAGTGCGGGAAATGACCATAGATTAGGAGCGGACGAAGCTCCCCCCGCAATAATTTCTATGTTTATAGGCGATGACTTAGAGAAAGTTTTAGACTCGATTGCCAAAAATAAGGATTATGTTAAAAACAAAACAAAATATATAGATAGCGGAACGCACACTATTCCCGATGTTAAAAAGGACACTACCGACAGAAACAGAACATCGCCGTTTGCGTTTACAGGAAACAAATTCGAGTTCAGAATGCTTGGCTCATCCTTTTCAACAGCTGGTCCTAATATAGTTTTAAATACTATTGTGGCAAGCGTTTTGGATGAATTTGCAACTAAGCTTGAAGGCGCTAAAAATTTTGAAAATGCTGTTTTGGATTTAATTAAGAAAACGGTCAACAAATATAAAGACCAAATTATTTTCAATGGAAATAATTATTCCAACGAGTGGGTTTTAGAAGCTGAAAAGAGAGGGCTTTATAATCTTAAAACAACCCCCGATGCTCTTGCATACTATGCCTCAAAGGAAAATATAGAGCTATTTTCAAAATACGGGGTACTTACGGAAATAGAAGTTAATTCAAGATGCGAAATTATGTATGAGAGTTATTCAAAGGTATTAAATATTGAAGCTCTTACTATGCTTGATATGGCAAAGAAATCAATTCTTCCGTCTTGCTTGAAATTCGCAAAGGAATTGGCAGAAGGAATTGTTGCAAAAAAAGCATTGGGCTCAGATTTTTCAACTCTCGCTGAGGAATCTCTTTTAAAATCTGTTTCAAAGCTTTGCGACTCGCTTCATAAGAAGATTGATATTCTCAGCAAAACCGTTTCAAAAGCGAAAAATATAACAGACGCACCAAAGCTTGCAAACTATTATAAGGATACTGTTATTCCTGCAATGAATGACCTAAGAAAGGTAGCAGACGAGCTTGAAACAATCGTTGGTGAAGATTATTGGCCATTCCCTACATACGAAAAATTACTTTTCGGCGTAAACTGATTTTTAAAACAAAAATAAAAAAACTGCAAACGATGAAAAATTCATTTGCAGTTTTTTTATTTTTTTCTTTTATATATTTCCAAATAAATAATAAAGAGAGCACACCTTAACCTCGCAAAAATTTGCTTGTCAAAATATGCCCTCAATACATCACATCTTTAAATTATAATCATTTGCCAAAATTAATTTTTCTTCTGAGTTGCAACCTTTATAACAAAAAGTGTCAAAATCATAAGAGCAATTGCGATTGGCAATGCGATAAGCCAGCTCTTAACAAATGCCGCAATTATATAGCTTACAAACGAAACGCCTGCAACCGTAAACGCATACGGAAGCT
>JAZNSA010000065.1:0-2746 GCA_045590935.1 Clostridia bacterium
ACAGTATTGTATATCATCTGGCAGATTATATAATTTCAAGCGGTGCATTCGGAACTATGAAACAATATTTAAGCGGAAGAAAAACCGATGAAACAAAGGTTGAGCGGGTAAAAAAAGTTATTTTTTTGCCGTTGGATGAAATGATGCTCAAATATCCATCACTTAAAAAACATACATTTTTGCTTCCTGTGTATTGGGGGGCACGAGCAATAAAAGGTGCAATTTCTAAAAAGGATTTGGCAAGAAACGTACTCTCTGCAGGAAGTGAAATTGATGATACATTTGCTAAATCACTAAGCAAATTTAAAAAGGATTTGGGATTATGAAAATTTTAATAACAGGTGCCAATGGGTTTGTTGGGAAAAACCTCATTAGCCAACTGAATAATATTAAGCAAGGTAAAGCAAAAAATTATAAATTAACAAGCGATTTGAAGTTGTATGAATACGATATTGATACTGCGCCAGAGCTTTTAGATGTTTATACATCGGATTGCGATTTTGTTTTTCACTTGGCAGGAGTAAATCGACCAAAAGACCAATCGGAATTTATGAGCGGAAATTTTGGCTTCACATCTACTTTGCTTGATAGCTTAAAAAAGAATAACAACAAAGCACCAATTCTTATAACCTCTTCAATTCAGGCGGCGCTCGATAATCCGTATGGAATATCAAAAAAGGCAGGGGAGGATTTGATTTTTAAATACGGAGAAGAAAACGGTGTGAAAACGCTTGTATACAGACTTCCTAATCTTTTCGGAAAATGGTGCAAACCGAATTACAATAGCGTTGTTGCAACGTTTTGTAACAATATTGCAAATGATTTGGATATAACCGTCAACGATGAGAGCGTTGTTATGAATTTAGCTTATATAGATGATGTTGTTGATGAATTTATAGCGGCTGCTTGCGGAGAAGAAACTAAAAACGATAAGTTTTGCGCTATTCCAATTGTGCATACGATTAAGCTTGGAGAAATTGTTGAGTTATTATATAAATTTAAAAATCAGCCAAAAAACTTAATTATGCCTGAAATACCTGAAAATTCGTTTGAAAAGAAGCTATATTCTACATACCTTTCATATTTGCCAAAAGATGCTGTTAAGTTTCCTTTAAAGATGAATACTGATAGCAGGGGAAGCTTTACTGAGCTTATAAAAAGCGAAAAAGTAGGACAAGTGAGCGTGAATATATCGAAACCAGGCATAACAAAAGGTCAGCATTGGCATAATTCAAAATGGGAATTGTTTATTGTTGTTTCGGGACATGGGCTAATTCAGGAGAGAAAAATAGGAACGGATGAAATTATAGAATTCGAGGTTAGCGGCGATAAAATCGAAGCTATCCATATGCTGCCCGGGTACACGCATAATATAATAAATCTTAGTGATACTGAGGATTTAGTAACAATTATGTGGGCAAATGAGCAGTTTAATATAAATAAACCCGATACTTTTTTTGAAGAGGTGTAAAAAAATGAGCAAACTAAAGTTAATGACAATAGTTGGAACAAGACCTGAAATTATACGTTTGGCGGCAGTTATAAAAAAATGCGACACGTATTTTGACCAAGTTTTGGTACATACGGGGCAAAACTATGATTATGAGCTTAATCAGGTGTTTTTTGACGACCTTAAGCTTCGCGCACCCGATTATTATTTGGATGCGGTTGGAAATGATTTGGGAGAAACAATAGGAAATATCATCTCTAAGTCGTACAAGCTTATGGCTGAGATTATGCCAGATGCGCTCCTTATATTAGGAGATACAAATTCGTGTCTTTCAGCTATTGCTGCAAAGCGACTTCATATTCCGATTTTTCATATGGAGGCGGGAAATCGCTGCAAGGATGAATGTTTGCCCGAAGAAACTAACAGGCGAATTGTTGACATAATTTCTGACGTTAATATGGCATATTCCGAGCACGCAAGAAGGTATTTGCACGAATGCGGTTTGCCAAAGGAGAGAACGTACGTTACAGGCTCGCCGATGGCTGAAGTTCTTCATGAAAACCTCAAAAAAATAAAAGAAAGCGATATTTTGAAAAAATTGGGGCTTGAAAAGGGAAAATATATATTATTATCAGCACATAGGGAAGAAAATATTGATACTGAGAAAAACTTTTTCAACCTTATGAATGCGGTGAACGCAATGGCAGAAAAGTATGATATGCCAATTTTATATTCTTGCCACCCAAGAAGCGCAAAATATATTGAAAAACGAGGTTTTGTATTTGACAAGCGAGTTATACAAAATAAGCCACTTGGTTTTCACGATTACAACAATTTGCAGATGAATGCATTTGCGGTTGTTTCGGATAGCGGAACGCTTCCTGAGGAAAGCAGCTTTTTCTTGTCGGTCGGAAATCCGTTTCCTGCTGTTTGTATCCGAACGAGTACGGAAAGACCTGAGGCACTTGATAAAGCAAACTTTATTTTGGCAGGAATAACAACCGAGCAAGTTTTACAAGCAGTTGATACTGCTGTTGAAATGAACAAAAATGAAGATTTCGGCATACCTGTTCCTGATTACATAGAGGAAAACGTTTCAACAAAGGTAGTGAAAATAATACAAAGCTATACGGGTGTAATAAATAAAATGGTATGGCGAAAAGAAAATTAAAAATTCATTTATATCAATTCTTGATTTTTTAATATTATCAAAATAGAATTTGTTTTCTAAAAACAAAATTTGACTTTTTTCCGAAAAGAAAGAACGAAATTTTATTGATTTATCACTTGAAAATG
>JAZNSA010000066.1:0-9630 GCA_045590935.1 Clostridia bacterium
TTATCTGTATAAAAAGCCTATCTTGTTAATTTTAAACGGTTCGCCCTTTGCATTTCTTATAGATAAACAAAACTTTTCAACTCTCTTAGAACGCAGATGAGTCTTTATGCTCCTTCCGTTTCTGACACACCAAAATGAAAATCTTGAAAAATCAAGCTCATCAAATGAAAACAAATCCCTGTCTCTTAAAACTGCACTTTTAAAATCATAATCATCACACGAATACAGAATTTCCGCTCCGCTTCTTACGCTTTCACATTCGCTAAGACAGCAATAGGCGCTTAAAATATCCCGCTTGTCCTCAGGTGAAAAGCACACAAAATTAGTCTGCCAAATTGCACATACAGGCTCATCCTCATCAAAATATGCCCCATCCTCATCTTTATCTGCAAATCTCATTATACCCTTATCATGCAAAAAGGCATCACCAAAAGTTTTTTCAACTCTAAAAAACTTTTTAGGCGTAGTAAAAATATACCAATTGTAATTTTTCAAAATATCTAAAACATATATTTTGTCGCCGCCGCAAATCATCAGCATACCATAAACCTCCGCCAAAAAAAGATTTTCAAAATTTTCCTTTTTTAATATGCCGTTAATCTCATAAGAACGCATCACACACTTACACTCTCCCTCAACGGCCGTTTGCTCAATGGTGTAAAGCCCATCACTTGAAAGCACGAAAAGTTTAGAATTAATATTTATTATAGCATCTTTACTAACAGCGCTCACAGACATATTTCCTTTTAAAATTTTATATCCGCTTTCTTCGTTGTACATTCTGAAATACATCTGTGCATCTCCAATTCCATCCTTGAAAATAAGCTGATACGAATAATATCTTCCGTATCCCAAAATCTTTGAACAGTCATTTCCAATCCTCGTGTATGAAAGCGCAGGAAAATAACTTCCTTCAAAGCACCCACTTTCAAAATCACATGAAGACTTGTTTTTATTTCCGCTAAGAAAAACTCTTGTATCATTACTTCCACCATAAAATCCAAACACATCACATTCATTAATATCATTGCACTCGGTGAAATTACAATATTCTATCTCAACGGTAATATCACCTCCCCCGCTTTTTTCTTTGAGCAACGACTTTTTAATATCAACAAATTTGTTTCCGTAATGGTAAACAATATCCACTGTGTCATAAGCTCCTTCTTGCTCAACATAACAATGTAGTACATCTCCTCCTGCCTTAACACTCAAAACCTTTCCCTCGCAGCTCTCGCTGTTTAAATAAAATCTCAAATATGCGCACGATGTATAAAGGGAAAAATCAACAAAAAAGTTAATTTTTCTATTTGTCGCCGCAAGATTCAAATCTTCAGTATATATTCCATTATAAATCTGTGCATTGCTAAATCCTTCTAAAACATCTCCGTCAATATCCGAAACTCCAACGGGAGTTCTCGAAACAATATGCTTGGGTGCGTATACAAAATCGGTTATTATAATTTCAACGCTTGGCTCACATCTGTAATATTCCAAAACACCATTATTTCTTCTCCGAAGCTTAACATAAATCCCGAAATTGTCCTTTTCAACAAGATAGTGATATGCTTTAATTTTTTCTGTTCCCATATATAAGTTGCAAATTCTTATCTTTCCCCAAGCTTCTTTTCTTGCAATATATAGCTTGTCATAGTTAGAATTTACGCTATCAAAATAATAGGTGTCATTTTTATAATTTATTTTGTGCTTCCCATATTCAAAATTTATAACCTCAAAATCTCCGTCAAAACTATTTTTACTTCTCCCTCTTGCAATAATTTGCGAATCACCGCTATATTTTCTGTACGCATCGCATATCTTACATACCCCTAAACTTTCAAACGCTTCAAGATAACTTATTTTATAATATCCTTCACACATTATATAAAATCCATCTCCAAAAACAAACCCCTTAGATGGCGAATTTGAAATTGAAGAGTAAATAAGCTTTTTATAAGAGAAGTTCTCATCTGTTTCGTATAAACAATTTTCAATATGAATAATATAAAACTGTTTTGTTGCACTATATTTATATAAATACGCCCCATTAAGCTTTTCATCCTCATCTGTCTCAAACAAGCTTTTAAATCCCGTTCTCTTTTCAACTTCCCCCTCGTCATTTATAAAAACATTCTCCGCTTTAACTGCATTAGACATTAAATGGCTCCTATTTTTATTTCTCAAATCAATTCCCGAAAAGTTCTCTGTGCTCATTTGATAAACATTCGTATTTCTGAATCCTAAAGACATACCTTCCTCCTTTTCTTAATAATTCTAATAGGAATTATTAATCTCTTCAAAATTTGCCATAGAATATTTTGCTCTTGCCTCCGCAGCAATCCTGCTTAAAACATTTGCCTTATCTCTGTCATGGTCTGAGCAAAGAAGCGATGCCGCTATCGGCACTCCAACCTCAATTGCCATATTTTCTTCAAGAGGAATCTCATCTCCATCAGATACTATCGGGCAAAATTTCAAAACAGGCTCCCTTTTTTTACTCTTTAAAATCGTATTATGAGTACTAAGGCACATCGCCATAGCTTGATTAATAATTCTGAATTTCAAATGTTCATAATCCTCACAAGAGTATTCTTCCTCACCAAGCAGAGCCAAAACAGCCTCATAAAATTTATCAACTCTCATATAATCCTCCAATTTCCAAAGTATAAAAAAGGCTGTACCAAAATGATTTTTCAAAACGCCAAATGCTCTCTTGCAACTCAATTTTAATCTTACTTTTGCTTTCTTTTATGCATTTGCGCCTCCATTTTGATACAGCTCCTCATACTATATATATCCTAACCTGACTACCTTAAATTTTATTTTACAGCAACAGGTGAGCAAAAGCCATTATTTTCAGCATACGCCTTAATCACTGTGCTATCAGTAACAGTAAATGCACTTCCGTATTTAACCTTCGTATCGCTGTATCTCGGGTCTGTTCCGTCAATAGTATAATAAATATCACCGCTGCCCGAAATTGTTGCATTTCCCGAAGAAACGCTGATTGTAGGCTCATCGCATTCTTTGCTTGAATCAATTGCGCAATATACTCCCAAGCATCTTGCGCCAACAACAAATGCATCAAAATTGCTTCTTCCTTCTAAGAGAGCACCGCTTATTCCCGGAGGGTCCTTATGAATTTTCGCATCACGAATTTTATATGGAACAATAACTGCGTCCTTGTGAGTAGCAATGAAAAACACTCCTGCAGGCATATAACTCGTTGGAACTTTAACAATTTTCATTCCAAAAACCTCTCCTACAATACCCTTTGCGAGCGCCTTTTCTCCAAGAGACTCAATTCCTAAAAATTCGCTTGTCTGGCGAAGCAAGTTATACATTTCGCCTGTAATATACAAATATCTTTCTCCCATTGGAACGCAAGCATCATCCATAATTGCAGCAGCCTTTCCAATCTCAGAAATAATAGTTGATTTAGTTGGTTTTGCGATAAACGCCGCTGTTCCCGCATATTTTGAAAATTGCGCAAGTGCAAACTTATCAACCATAGGCACCATACGCTCATTAGTCTGTAGCTTTAGCATCTTTCCTGCATTTTTAGTAAGTGCCTGTTCGGAATTATTTCCTTTGTCTATGATAAGTGAAAAGCTCTTATCCTGACTCATAGCCATCTCCTGAACAACGTCAGCCATCTCGGACGGTGTTCCGTATCTGGACGTTCCGCTTCTTTGATAATCAACAGGCTCAACCGTCTGTGGAGTATAAATCTTAATACTTTTAACGCCTGAAAAATCCCATTCTTTTGAAGTTTTATCTGCAACAAGAGAACCTAATGTATACATAGATGCAATCTTGTCAGAATATTTTGTTGCTAAATTAATTGCCATAATAAAATCATCCTTTCATTTTTAAAACTTTAACTATATAACCCCTCTAAAAATGCGTCATGGAAGGCTGCAGAATTCCCCTTTGCCGAGCCAATGCTCCTATCTTTGTTCAAACTATTCTGCTCCAATATCTTCAACTTATTTTTTAGCTCTCTGTTTTCAAATTTCGCATAAGCCGCAACAAGATTGTTTGTTTCTGCAAATTCCTCCCAAACGCTTTTATCAATATCCTTCGGGTCAACATCAGGATATTGACTGACAAACTCATCAAAAGGCCTGTTTGCTTCTTTTTCAAAAAGTCTTTCACGTTCCAAAGCTTCAAGGCGAACAATCTTTTTAGCCTCTCTTTCGGACACGCCCATCTTAACAAACTCTCCCTCTCTCTTTTTGTCATGAATTTCTATAACTCTTTGTGCATACTCTTCAACGCCCATTTCATTTTCTTTTGCAACGGCGTTCAAAGCCTTAATAGCCGGCGAATTTTTCAGCCTATCAAATTTTTCTTTAATTCGGTCGTAATTAAGTCCCTTTTGAGCATTGGTTTTAAGCTCATCTAAGGTCAACCTTTTTTCCTCCCCATTATACTTAACAGTGTAAATCTCATTTTTCTCTTTGTCGGATAATGCTGTTTTATTGTCCGATTCTAAATTACTTTTCTCTTCTTCTCTCTTTTCATCTTCCATATAAGCATCATTCTCTCCAAAAAGTGCCTCCGTAAAAATAGCTTCATCAAATCCGCTATCTTCATCTGTAGCTTCTCCTACTACTGTCTCGCTCTCGTTTAACATATTCGTTTCTTCATGATTGGTTTGTTCATTCATAACTAATATTTCTCCTTTTTAATATTTGTTTCGGCTTCAATTCAATAACTGCGCAGTCATTTTTCCTACCGACAATTTAATTATAATAAATAAAAACTCTCTACTACTACAAGGTTTTTAATTATTAAGCATTTTGTAAATTCTGACTTTTCAAATCTTCAATTCCCTTAATAATCTTTTGCTTATTTTTTATATACCCGTCAGGAATAGAATTCAAATAAACAATAGGGTCTGATATAATTCCCTTGCTAAACAGTGCATCTGCCGTCTGTACCTGCATAATCTCGCTCCAATATGTGCTTGCTCCTATATTAACATCTAAATTAAAGTCCATTTCCTGTAAAGCTGAAAAATCAAAAACTTCACTCTTCCCTTCTCCGGCATCATCAATTTCATATACAACTCTTACTCCGTAATAAACTCCCATCATATCCAAAATAACTTTAATATAATCCCAAACGGTTTGATAAAATGCAAGCTTAACAAGCTCAAGAGGTGCATTTGTAGCTTTTTGAATAGCAATGATAGCCGCTGCATTATCAGGTCTTACATTACCCAAACTCGCATCAGACGCCCCCATATATTCCTTTGTGTAAAGCATTGTTTTTTCAACAAGCTCCATAATTTGATTAGACATATCAGGCATCTTAAAAGCACTGGCAATAACGTCGTTAATTCCTCCCTCAACGCAAATCGCCTCTCCTATTTTATTAGAAAATCCGTTAGGCAACCTGTTCACATCATAAATAAGCTTCGGAAAGGCTAGCTTTTTAACATAATCCATACCCATCGCATAACATTTATTTATAAATATCTGATTAGGAATAAGCTCTGTTATGGCCGCCTGTCCATGATAACTGTTTTTAATTCTTTCCCAACTGAAATATGCAACGGGATATAAGCTAAGCCCCGTATCAAATGGCTTCTTTAAAAATACGTCTTTTGTAGATACGCTTGCAAAAACACGCTCGCCATCTTTGTAAAACCTATAAAAAACGCTCACTGCCTCAGGCGCAGTCTCACTCCCATAAAATTCGCTTGCGTCGCTATCTGCCTTTATATTTTCAATTTCATCTTTTGGCGTTAAAAATTTTTCCGCCATACGCTTCACCTCACTCAGAGGCTTCCGCATAATAATTATCACGTATGGCTGTCTTTGAACATCTGCCGACGACGGATTTGCAAAAATTATGTTTGTGTTATCAACAACATCGCAATTAATAAACCCCTTTGCCTCCTGCCCTGTAGTTGCAGACGTATCAAAATAAAAATACAAACATCCATCCCCATCAACGCAAGCATTTTTTAAAATCTCTCTGTTTTTTTGCTTAAGCTTTGCGAATTCAAATGTCTTTAAAACCTCACTCTCGGCAATTCTGCATACCCTCTTTGAATTTTCATCTTTCGCATACGAATTTATCGACGCCCCTATATCATCCGATACAATCATCGATATAAACAAATTTGAAACACGCTTCAAAATATTGAAAACAGGCTTATCAAGGTCAGGTGCATCAACACCTTCCCACTGCTTTCCAATAAAAAAGTTTTCATTTTTCTTAACCGTTTCATAAAGACCAATACTCTCATTATACTCAACGCCCTTTAAATATTGATTATAAATCTCCTGTGGCGTAATACTATTATTTTTCAAAAAAACTTCCTCCTTTACTTTATTTTCCCGTCATAGCTAAGCAAATTTTCCCATTGTTGCATAACGCCCTGCTCTTCGCTAATATCAACAGCCTTCTTCTTTTTTAAATTTAAGCTTAGCTTTTTGTCGCTCTTTGCCATCATCCCAACAATAACTCCCAAAAGTGCAAAAATTCCACATTCCATATCTCATTTCTCCTTTCACCTAAATTCCATAATTTAAAAATGACTCATATCCACCATTTTCGTAAACCTTTTCATCCTTGTATACCCTTGCCGCATCCGACATAACAAACCCTCTTAATGCATCAGGTGCATGCGTAAGCTCATGAGGGTTTGATGCAACATCATTAGGATTTTTAGTATCAAACGTCAACGCGGGTAAAGTTCTTATAAGATTTTTACAATTTTCAAAAATTTTCATTTTTGGCTCGCCATTTTTAATACTCAACCACTCCTTAAGCTCATACCATCCATTAACTCTGCTATTATCAGTTTTGTAAAATACCAATCCAAATTGTCTGAAAATATCAACAACGCTTTTCCCACTCTCCTGTCGCCTCGAAAAAAGGTCAGGCGGTGCAAAATGCATATTGATTTTCTCATTTTCGCTCATCTTTAAAATCTCCTGTGCCGCACTTGATACAATAAGATTTTTTTCATAAACCTCCCTGTAAACAAATGCCCTTCCAAACCTGTCAACCGCAACCCACAACGCCGCAAGCATATCAAGTCCATAATCAATTGAAACATATCTTTGCCAATCATTTGGTATTTCAAAAGGTCTTATAACATGAACATTTCTGTCAAACTCCTCAAAATACTGTCCCTCATAAATATCCCAATTACCATAAAGCATCGCTTGCTTTCTCTTCTCAGGCAAGCTCTCTAAAGTCCTTATATACTCAGGAGAATTTTCAAGCAAAAATTCGTTGTCGTAAACGCCCGAGCGAATAAATGTATAATCCTGCTCCCTCTCGGAATTTTTGTAAATTCTGTCAATAAACAGCCTCTTTACCCACTCATGCCCAACGCCCCCTGGATTGCAAGTAAAATACATCCTTGGAAAAAACTTTTTTTTGCACATTCCCGACGAACGGTTACTCTCCGTCAACGCATAAAACTGAAAGCTTGTAAATTGCGTTGCCTCCTCCATAAAAATAACATCATAACTCTGTCCTTGATATTGCAAAACATCAGTTTCATTAGAAAGGTATCCCAAAACAATTCTGCTTGAATTTGGAAAAATCAGCTCACGGCTTTGGCTTTTATATGTTACGCAACCATTAAGCATCTTCAGAAATGGTAAAATATGATTTTCTTTAAGCTCATGCAAATGTCTTCGCAAAAACAAAATCTGTATTCCGTCATACTCTGCCGCCAGAAGTGCCGCCTTAACTCTTGCCGCCCAGCTTTTCCCTCCGCCTCTTGCCCCTCCGTAAGCAATAAATCTGCTTTCTGCCTTAAAAAATTCTTCTTGTTTTTTATACGGTGGGGTAATAAGTATTTTCTTTTCTAAATCCGAACTAATTTTATATCACCTCGCCCAATCCTTAACCTTCTCATCAAGCACAAATCTTACCTCCCCCTCGCCGCTCTCTTCATTTCTCCCGATTTTTTCACCTCTTTCCTGCAGCCGTAGCATAAAATCAGCAAATTTTATAAGCTCATCATTTTTAACTGTCGGCTTGAAATTTTCTCCGCCACTCATATCTTTTTCATTCTTCAGAGAGCTTTCAATCCTTAGCCCCATAAGCTTAACCGCCTTTTTTAATGCACCTTGCGCCGCTTTGTCAAATTCTTTACCCATAAAATCAAAAAAACCTCCTTTCGCTTAAAATTATAAGCAAAAAAAGGTTTCTACTACTACAAGCTTTTTTATATCAAAAAAACCCTCACCATAAAAATCAGATGAGAGTTTTTAGTATCATTTATTATTAATTTTATTTTTACAATTCCCTTATTCTCGTATTATAAACGTGAACTAAAAATACCATTGCTATCAAAAATCCACCAATCTCCGCAATAGGAAATGCCCACCAAACTCCACTCACGCCTATAAATCCGCTAAGTATATACGCAATCGGCAAAAGTAAAATAATCTGTCTTAGTAGCGAAATAATAAGAGAATAAATTCCATTACCAAGCGCCTGAAACATCGTTGAAATAACAATTCCAACAGCCGCCGATACAAAGCACAGGCTTATAATTCTAAGCGCAGAAACGCCAATTTCAAGCATCATCTTATCTGCGTTAAATAATCCAAGAAGTACCTTCGGGAACAAGATAAACAATACCGTTCCAAGCGCCATAATCAAAACACCAATCAAAGTACCAATCTTAAGCGCACCCAAAAGCCTTTTTTTGTTTTTTGCACCATACGAATATCCCATAATCGGCATAAGTCCGTGCGTAAGTCCAAATACAGGCATAAATACAAACGACTGCAGCTTAAAGTAAATTCCGAAAACATTAACTGCAACGCCTGTTCTCTCCAAGCTCAGCAAAAGCGCATTAAGGAACGACGTCAAAACAGAGCCTATCGCCTGCATAAATATCGACGGAACCCCAACCTTATAAATTTCTCCAACAACACCTTTAGAAAACTTAAATCCTTTAAATGAAATCTTAATATCGTGCTTCTTTATAAAAACAACATATAAAGCGAAAAGCATCGCCATAATCTGCCCCAACACTGTAGCAATCGCAGCTCCCGCAACTCCCATTTTAGGAAAAATCCCAAATCCAAAAATCAAAATCGGGTCTAAAATAATATTAACAATCGTTCCCATAAGATGGAAAATCATAGGATAAATCATATTGCCCGTCGCCTGAAGAATTTTCTCGCAGGTAATCTGCATAAACGAGCCAATTGAAGCAATCATAACTATACTCAAATATATAACGCACTGCTCCGATGCTTCAGCACTCGCATCCATAGCATAAACAAAAGGTTTAACAATCGTAAGCCCTAAAACAACAAACAAAAGCCACGACATAACAGCTAAAATAATTCCATGCATCGCCGCCGAGCTTGCCTCGTCAAAGCGTTTCGCACCAAGCCTCCTTGCAACAAGCGAATTAACACCTATGCTCGTTCCAACCGCAACCGCAACCAAAAGCATCTGCAACGGAAAAGCAAGGTTAATCGCCTGCAAGCCAATATGGCTGTAATGCGAAATATAAATTCCGTCAACAATATTATATAACGCCTGAATTAACATTGATAGCATACTCGGAACAGACATCGAAATAATAAGCTTCAATATAGGCTCTGTTCCCATTTTGTTTTCTTTTTTGTTTTC
>JAZNSA010000067.1:0-2234 GCA_045590935.1 Clostridia bacterium
GAGAATTTATTGCAGAAGATGTTTTGGATATGTTCTACGAGGAAACGGGAATTTATGTAGAATATGATACCTTTAATGAAAACGAGGCTATGTATACAAAGGTTAAAAACTCGGGTGCTGATTCGTATGACATAGTTGTTCCGTCGGATTATATGGTTAAAAAAATGGCAGATGAGGGACTTTTGCACGAAATAAATTATGATAATATTCCTAACTACAAAAATGTTGATAAAACGTTTACGGAGAGAAGAACATACGACCCTGAGGGAAAATATTCTGTTCCGTATCTTTGGGGAACTGTTGGAATTTTGTATAATACAGATTTGACGGGCGACGTTGAAATTGACTCTATGGAGGATTTGTTTGATTACAATAATTTTTCAGGGAAGATTTGTATGCTCGACTCTATAAGGGATTCAATCGGTATGACGCTTAAAATGCTTGGATATTCTATGAATGATACAGACCCTTGGCATATTAATCAGGCAAAGGAAAAGCTTCTTGAGCAAAAGGAGCATATTTTAGCTTACGGAACGGATGATTTAACAGATAAGGTTATAAGCGGAAGTGCGGCCGTTGCAATGGTTTATTCGGGCGACGGAATATATGCCGCAAGTGAAAATGATAATGTTGGCTTTGCTGTTCCTAAGGAAGGAACAAATATTGCCGTTGACTGCTTTGCTATTTTGAAAACATCTAAGCATACAGAGGCGGCTGAGAAGTTTATAAACTTTATGCTTCGCCCCGATATTGCAAAAATGAACAGTGAAGAAACAGGCTACTCAACAACAAATGCCGAAGCTAAGAAAATAATTGACTCTCAAATGGTAAGCGACAAAAACAGATACCCTGAGGATAGCTATTTAAAGGAAAAATGCGAGGAATTTATAACTTTGAATAATGAAGACTTTAATAAGGCCTGGGATGAAATAAAAGCAGGATATTAATAATTGGTATGCAAAAAATTATTGCCCCATTTAAGCTCTGTAATGCAAAAGTGCGACTGTGAGCTTGAATGGGGCAGTTTTTTATTTATATATTTGCCTTGACTTTTTTTAATTTAACGTGTCTTGGAAGACCGTATTCCCTTATTCCGAAGGTGTCGCCCTGAATAAGAGGGAGAGCATAGTCTATAAATTCCTTTGTAAGACCATCGCCCGCTTCGTTAATCCAATTGCGTGGAACAGCTTTTTCAGCGTTTGCCGCCGCAGTAAGTGAGGATAATTTAACAGTTGCAACGTATTTTCCGTCTTTATATGTACGCTCAAAGCCCACCATTTTGTCTGTTATGCCGTCTATTGCACTTTTAACAGCCGCCTGACCAATCATAAACGCCTCGTCAATATCAGTTTGCGAAGCGCAGTGAGAAGCGCATCTTTGAAGAAGAGAAAGCTCAATGCCACGCCCTTTTGCGCCTGTATGCTTTTTGATTAGCTCTGCCAGATAGGAAGCTAAACCGCCAAGCTGTGTATGACCGAAGCAGTCTTTTGCCTCAGCTGATGCACCTGCGTATTCGGAAATATATTTTCCGTTCTTATCGTGAATTCCTTCGGAAACAACAATCATACATTTTCCTGTTTTATCATAAATTTCTTTTACTCTTGCAAGAAATTTGTCTATATCAAAATCGACCTCAGGAAGGTATATCAAATCGGGAGCATCATTATGCACGCCCGCAAGCGCCGCCGCCGCAGTAAGCCAACCAACATGGCGCCCCATTGCTTCAACAACCGTTATTCTTCCCGTTTCATAAACCTCTGTATCGCGGTTAAGCTCCATAATTGCCGTTGCAATATATTTTGCCGCAGAGCCGTAACCGGGGCAATGGTCTGTACCTTCTAAGTCGTTATCAATCGTTTTAGGAATTCCTATAATGCGACATTCGTACCCATGCTCAAGCATATATTTTGATACCTTGTTGCACGTATCCATAGAATCATTTCCGCCGTTATAGAAAAAATAACGCACGTCATACTTTTTAAAAATCTCAAGAATTCTTTTATAGTCCGTATCGTCAACGGACGAATCCTTTAGCTTGTAGCGGCAAGAGCCAAGCGCCGCCGCAGGAGTATACTTCATCAAAGCAAGCTCGTCAGCCTCTTCCTTTGCCAAATCGATAAGCTTTTCATTTAAAATTCCCGATATGCCATTTAATGCACCATATACGCCTGTAATAACGTCGCTGTCAAGCGCGGCTTTAATTGCCCCGTATGTACTTGAATTAATTACGGAGG
>JAZNSA010000068.1:0-19640 GCA_045590935.1 Clostridia bacterium
GCTTGGGGAAGAAATGCAAAATTCTGCCACGATGCGCCAATTGGCACAAGAATAAAGCTTAGCGGCAGAATTCAGTCAAGAGAATATGTAAAGCATATTGACGACGAAACATCAATAACAAAAACTGCATTTGAGGTATCAATAGGAAAAATGGAATTTATTTTTGAGGAAGATTGATATATTTTTTAGTCATACAATCTCCATAGCTTTTCAAGTTATTTTTAATAAAAAAACTCCGCATTTTGCATATTAATTAAAATGCAAGCGGAGTTTTTCTTTTTTTATAAATTTTACAAATATTTTCTTATATCAATGCTAAGCTTATGCTCAAGGTCTATCAAGCGCTTTGTTATATCCTTTGAACTTTCGTCTGCCGCCTTATACTTATTTAAATAGCGATTTAAAGATTTAACACCCATATTACACCCATCCGTTATCAAATCCGCAATAGTATTATCGCACTCATCAACGCAAAGCATAACATTAGTTTTTATCCAAGACATTCCCTTCGCCATAGGATTTGGCTCTTTTCCCTTTTCACCAAGCTTATCAAGCAGTTTATGAGTTTCGCTTCCAAGGCTTTGATGCTCCTCCTTGCACTTTTCAAGAAGCGTCTTAAGCTCATTATCCTTCACATTTGCAAGAACCTCTTCAATTGAGCTGGCACCCATTTTAATTCCCGCATTACATTCCTTAAGCAATTCAACAGTATCGTTTGTTTCCAAATTAATCATCTCCTTTTATATATATCTTTCGCCGAAAAAAGAGAGTTATACCCTTTTAATAAAATTTAATCAAAAAATTTTTGAAACCATATTAACCAAAAAGCAAGAAGCAATCGCAATTATTGTTGGTATTAAAAATGCAACAATCGTCCACTTAACGCTTCCAGTTTCTTTTTTTATAGTCATCATAGTTGTTGAACAGGGCCAGTGAAGCAAAGAAAAAAGCATCACATTTATCGCCGTAACCCAAGTCCATCCATTGCTTAAAAGAAGCTCACGCAATTGAAAATTACTAAGACTTGATATTGTCGAGTTGCTCATATATGCCATAATCATAATAGGAACAACAATTTCATTTGCAGGAAGTCCTAATATAAACGAAAGCAAAATAACCCCGTCTAATCCTATCATCTCAGCAAACGGGTTCAAAAATCCGCTTGCGTAATTTAAAATTGTTGTATCATAAATCTTTACATTTGCAAAAATCCATATAAGAAGCCCTGTTGGTGCGGCAGCGCAAACAGCCCTCCCCAATACGAAAATCGTTCTGTCAAAAATTGAACGCACAACAATTCTTCCAATCCTGGGCATTCTGTATGGCGGAAGCTCAAGCGTAAAGGATGACGGTTGCCCTTTCAGTATCGTTTTTGACAATCCCCACGACACGGCAAACGTTACAAAAACCCCAATCATCACCACAGCCATAAGTATAACGCTTGAAAAAATTGCTCTAATCCAAGACGAATCGGAAAAAACAAAAAACATAGAAATAATTGATATAAGCGTTGGGAATCGCCCATTACATGGCACGAAATTATTTGTAAGTATGGCAATAAGGCGCTCTCTTGGCGAGTCAATTATTCTGCACCCAACAACGCCCGCCGCATTGCACCCAAATCCCATACACATACTAAGCGCCTGCTTTCCGCACGCACAGCATTTTCTAAATGTTTTATCCAAATTAAACGCAACCCTCGGCAGATACCCCAAATCCTCCAAAAACGTAAAAAACGGAAAAAATATTGCCATTGGCGGCAGCATAACAGATACAACCCAGGCAACAACCCTATATACTCCAAAAATAAGAGGCTCATAAATAACTTTTGAAACGCCAATATTCTTGCAAAAGCTAACTAAAGCCCCCTCAATATTAAAAAGAAAATCATAAATTATTTCGGACGGAATATTTGCTCCCGCTATCGTCAGCCAGAACACAACTCCCAAAAGGCATATCATAATTGGTATTCCCGTTATTTTATTTGTTAAAATCAAATCTAATCTTCTGTCCTTTACGCTATATTTTTCATCCTGATACAAAACTGATTCTTCGCATATTTTTTCTGCTCTTTTAACTATTTTACTCGCTATCTCATCGCAAAGTGTTTCTCGGCAAATTCCATTTAAAGAAAGCTCTTTTAGCGCATAATCAACCGCATCATTAATTTCATCATCACCCAAAAGATTGTATTCTAAATATTCGCTGATTTTTAAAATAAGCTTTTCATCGCCCTCCAGAAGCCGTATTGCAACCCATCTTAAATTAATTTTTTCGCTATGTAGCTGCTTTTTTAAAGCAGTCTCAACCCGCAATATCGCCGCCTCTATTTTTTCACCGTAATCTATTTTTTTTGCATAACCTCCGCTTTGATTTATAAGCATTTTCTCCGTTTCGTCCATAAGCTTCTTTAAGCCTTTGCCGCCTCTTGCGCTTGTTGCAACAACTTTGATGCCTAACTCTTTCGAAAGCTTTACTATATCTATAGAAATACTTTTCTTCTTTGCCTCATCAATCAAATTGACGCATACAATAACGTTTTTAGCTATTTCGGCAGTTTGCAAAACAAGGTTTAAATTTCTTTCCAGACAAGTTGCATCGCAAACAACTATCACCCCATCGCTATTGCCAAAGCATATAAAATCTCTTGCGACCTCCTCTTCTGCAGAATGAGCAAATAGCGAATACATTCCCGGAATATCAACCATAATATAATTTTTCTCGTTCTTTTTATACACTCCCTGCGTATTAGTAACAGTTTTTCCCGGCCAATTTCCCGTATGCTGATGCATTCCCGTAAGCGCATTAAAAACTGTACTTTTCCCAACATTAGGATTTCCCGCAAGCGCTATAACCTTATCATTATCAGAGCTTTTATTAATGCAAAGCCCCATATCAACTGCCTTAATTCCAACAGATTTATTTGTTAGCCCCACTTTTTTCACCTCCAATATTTTTTACCGATACTATAATCTTTTTAGCGTCTTCATTTCTAAGAGCTATAACAGTTCCCCTGATTTGATATGCAACAGGGTCTTTTGACGGACTTTTAAAAGCGCACTCAATGCACGTTCCCTCAATTATACCCAAATCCCGAAGTCTGCGTCTAATTGCTCCATACGTACAAATTTTTTCAACAACACCATACTGACCAACCTCCAAATCAGCAAGGAAACAAATTTTTTCCAATCTTAACTCCTCCAAAGTCATCTATTTTTTATTCCCATATATATGATATGAGAGAGTATCTGTTTTTGTTATTAAATAGCTGTCGTCTTTTAAACACAAAAAAGGCGGTATGCATCAATTTGCATACCGCCCGATAAACTAAAATATTAACCTAAAATTGAAACCTCTGTTTCTTTGTCAAACAAATGAATCTTGTTAGGGTCAAAAGCAATCTTCAAAACATCTCCTGACTTAGCAGCAGAACGAGGATTAACTCTTGCAGTAAATGGCTGACCTTCAATTGTTAAATACAAATATGTTTCAGCACCCATCATCTCTGTAATTTCAACCTTTGCAGAAACAACGCTTGCCTCATTAGCAGAAATGAAAGCCTCCTCATCATGAAGATTTTCAGGACGAATACCCATAACAACTTCCTTGCCTATATAGCTCTTGTCTATTGCAGAAGCTCTGCCCGCAGGCAAAACAATCTTAGAATTACCAAATACCAAAGCAACCTCGCCCTGACCTTCATTCTCGACTTTAACGTCAACAAAGTTCATCTGAGGACTTCCTATAAATCCGGCAACAAACATATTCACAGGATTAGAATACAAATTCATTGGAGAATCAACCTGCTGAATAATACCGTCTTTCATAACAACGATACGGCTACCCATTGTCATAGCTTCTGTCTGGTCATGAGTAACGTAAATAAATGTTGTCTGTAGCTTTTGATGAAGCTTACCAATCTCAGTTCTCATCTGTACACGAAGCTTAGCATCAAGGTTAGACAAAGGCTCATCCATCAAGAATACCTTAGGCTCACGCACGATAGCACGACCCAAAGCAACTCTCTGACGCTGACCACCTGACAAAGCACGAGGCTTTCTGTCAAGCAAATGCTCGATACCAAGAATTTCAGCAGCCTCATGAACACGCTTTTTAATTTCATCCTTAGGCGTTTTTCTAAGTTTCAAACCAAATGCCATATTCTCAAAAACTGTCATATGAGGATAAAGAGCATAGTTCTGGAAAACCATTGCTATATCTCTATCACGAGGAGAAACCTCATTAACAAGTCTTCCATCTATGTATAACTCACCATCACTAATTTCTTCAAGACCTGCAATCATACGAAGAGTAGTTGACTTACCGCATCCTGAAGGACCAACAAGGATAACAAATTCCTTATCTTCAATCTCCAAATTAAAATCACTTACAGCAACAACGCCGCCGGTATATCTCTTATATATACCTCTTAAACTTAAATCTGCCATTTATAATTTGCCCCTTTCTTGCTTAAGCAAGTTTATTCACGATATCTATTATACCACATTAAAAATAAAATTCATAGAGGATAATCATACAAAATTTCAAGAAAATTTTTAGTAAAATTGCACAACGCTTGGAAACATTGTGCAATTTTCAATACTTTTTTTGAGGAATGATATGTTATTCACTCTTTTTCTTTGCAGCTTCTTCTATAACCTTTTGAGCCACACTTGCTGCAGCTTCTTCGTATTTAACAAACTCAAATGTAAACTGACCTCTTCCTTGAGTCATCGAACGCAAATCAGTTGCATATTTAACCATTTCAGCCATAGGAACCTCTGCATCAACGCTACCCGTTCCCATACCTAAAATTCTGCCTCTTCTCTTGTTAATATCACCTATAACATCACCCAACAGGCCTTCAGGAACAGTTACCTGCAAGAAGCCTATAGGCTCCAACAAAACAGGCTTTGCCTGAGCAATACCCGACTTAAACGCCAAGCCTGCGGCAACCTTAAACGCCATTTCAGATGAATCAACAGGGTGATACGAGCCATCGAGCAACGTAGCCTTAACGCCTGTTACAGGATACCCCGCAAGCACGCCATGCTCCATACACTCTACAAGACCTTTTTCAACTGCAGGGAAATAGTTCTTTGGAACACTTCCGCCAAATACATTCTCACAAAATTCCAATCCCTCCGACGATGACGGCTCAAATTCAATAACAACATGACCATACTGTCCGTGTCCGCCCGATTGCTTCTTATGCTTACCCTCAACCTTTGCCGTTCCTCTTATAGCTTCTCTGTATGCAACAATAGGTGCTTCAAGCTTAACACCAACGCCATACTTAGACTGTAGCTTGCTTACTATAATTTCAAGGTGCTGCTCACCCTGACCAGATATAATCATCTGGTGAGTTTCAGTATTATTATAAATACTGAAGGTTGGGTCCTCTTCCCTGAGCCTTGCAAGACCTGTGCTGATTTTTTCTTCGTCGCCCTTCGTAAGCGGAATAACAGCAAATGAAATAACTGTATTCGGATATTCTATTCCGTCAAGAACAATATCACTGCCTTGCGCACACAGCGTATCCCCCGTTGCAGTAACCAAAAGCTTAGTAACCGCACCTATATCGCCTGCACCAACTTCGTTTGTTTCGGTTTGCTTCTTGCCCTTAAGGAAGAACAGCTTTCCTATTCTCTCATCCTTCATCTTAGAAGAATTATAAACAGTTGAATCCGCTTTAAGTGTTCCTCTGAAAACTCTGAAAAGAGAAAGCTTTCCAACATACGGGTCAGCAACAGTTTTAAAAACAACCGCTGCCAACGGCTCGTCTCTGTTGCATTTTAACTCGACAGGCTCACCCTTGCTGTCTGCCGCTAAAATATCGCCTCTTTCCTCAGGACTTTCCATATATTTGCATATAGCATTCAAATATGTTTCAATTCCCGCACCGCACGAAAGCTCGCCCGCAAAAACAGGAATTATGATACTATCATGAATACCATTTTTTATACCAATCTCAATTTCTTCCTTTGTAAACTCGGCTCCGTCAAAGAATTTCTCCAATAGCTCCTCGCTCGTTTCTGCAATCTGCTCAAAAAGCGATGCCCTTATATCTTCAACAATATCCAGCATAGTTGCAGGAATTTCCGCCTTTGTACATTTGAAATTGTCGTACATATAAGCAACCTTATCAACAACATCAATCATACCAAGAGTTTTTCCATTCTCTATTATAGGGTAGGAAAACGGAATAACAGCCGTTCCGAAACGGCTCTTTAACTGCTCTAAAACTCCGCTATAATCGGAATGCTCATTTTCAAGCTTAGTAACAAACATAGATATAGGAAGCTTTTTATTAACCGCCTGGCGCACTGCGTTTTCTGTTCCAACGCCAATTCCCGTCTTACCGCTTACCAAGATAGTTACATTGTCTGCTCCGCACATACCTTCAAGCATACCGCTTGCGAAATCAAAATATCCTGGAGTATCTATAACATTAATCTTACAGCCTTTCCATTCCAGATTGGCTGTTGAAGTTGAAATCGAAAAATTTCTTTTAATCTCTTCTGCATCAAAATCCGATGTGGTAGTTCCTTCTGCAACACTACCTACTCTGTCTATTGCGCCACTGTGAAACAACATTGCTTCTAAAAGAGTTGTCTTACCTGCTCTTCCGTGCCCTGCAAAACAAATGTTGCGCATTTGACCAACTGAAAAATTACCCATGTGAATACCCCCAAAAGTTTATTGAAGATTAAAAAATAACCTTCTTTGTGTACTTTCTACATACCATAATAGTTTTCCTGCCGTAATTTTAACCAATATTTATAAATTTTTTTATGCGCTTTGCACAAAAAAGCAGAGGTGAAGCTTTTGTTTCAAGCTAACACCTCTGTCTAATTCTTTTTTTTTTACTTTTTTACGGAACAAGCCAACCTCAACTCCTGATAAAATATCAATTCCCTTGCCCCAATGGTCGCACATAATATTTAACGGATAATTCACATACGAATTTTCAAACTCAACCCAAGCATTTTTAATGGCCTCTGCTTTGCTGTTGCCCCAATATATTGCCGCAAGCGATGCCCATACGTCGGCAGTATTAATGCATGACGTTGGTCTTTCGCCATTCGTTGTGCTTGTATACCCCGCCAAATCGGGAACAAGAGTAACAAGCTTCTTTCTCACCTCACAGCAGAACTTTCTTCCAAGCGGCGTATTTACGCAAAATGAAGAAAGAACGTGTTTTTCATTTTCCTCAATACCTCCTATTTAAGCAAAACTTCGTCAAGTGTCCTTTTTGGAACAGTAAGCACCTTATCCTCGTCCGTATAATATTTTATATCTCCATCCGCATCAACAACTTTTCCCTCTTGATTTGAATAGCCTATCGCTATTAGATAGAGTAATGAAAGGTTTTCCTTTAAATTCAAAATCTTAGAAATTTCTTTTATGTCTATTGAGCCGAGCCAACAGCTTCCAAGCCCCATATCCTCTGCCGCCAATGATATAATTGCTCCTGCCGCTCCCGCATCACACTCAAAGCTTGCATTGCTTTTTATATTCAAGTCGCCTGCAATTGCTATGTACGCAGGAGGTCTTTCGTCTACAGTTGGCGCTTCATTCGGATGATACCCCGACCACTTTGTATACTTAAAAATATCGAGTGCCATTTTCTCGTCATCAACAATAACATATTTAAGCGGTTGCAGATTTGCACCCATTGGCGCATATCTTGCATAATCCACAAGCACTTCAAGCTCTTTTCGCAAAACTTTTTTTGCCAAAAACTTTCTTTTTGTTCTTCTTAAAACAACAACATCTTTAAATTCCATATATACCCCACCTTACACTAAAGATTATACAATATTTTTTTAAATTTTTCTTATCATTTTTTACTTGTTTTAAATTTTTTATTCTTTTTTTGATTTTTTTATCGCAAAAAAATTACTGACTTCTACAATCAGTATTTTATCACACAAATACTATATCGTCAACAGAAAAAAAACTTTTTTCAGGTATTGATTTTTCAACAAAAAAGGCTTATAATAGTTATATAATACTGATATTACTTAGGGGTGTGTTAAAATGAAAATAAATGAGCTTTTCAAGCAAAAGGACCAAACATTATCGTTTGAGGTTTTTCCTCCTAAAAACAGCGAAAGTTTTGACAAAATAAGCAATGCAATTTCGGAAATCACTTCCCTTAAGCCCGACTATATGAGCGTTACTTATGGTGCTGGCGGAACAAATTGCGGCTTTGCAAAGCAAATATCTTCGCTGATTTCTCACTCAGAGGTTACCTCCCTTGCTCATTTGACTTGCGTTGGAACAACAAAAGAATATATTAAAAATCATCTTAAGGAATTAAAAGCTTTAAATGTTTCAAATATTTTGGCGCTAAGGGGCGATTTGCCTGCTGATATTAAAAATCCTGTTTCCGATTTTAAATATGCCTCCGAGCTTACGGAATTTATTAAATCCGAGGGTGATTTTTGCGTTGGCGGTGCGTGCTATCCTGAGATGCATCCCGAATCAAGCTCCGTTAAAGAGGACATTTTAAACCTTAAGAAAAAGACAGATGCCGGATGCGATTTTTTAGTTACTCAAATGTTTTTTGATAATAATATTTTGTATAACTATCTTTTCAAAATCCGCGAGGCAGGCGTAACAGTTCCTGTTGTTGCGGGAATTATGCCCGTTACAAACGCAGCTCAAATCAAAAGGATTTGCTCACTTTCGGGAACAAAGCCTCCCGCTAAATTTCTTGCAATTCTTGACAAATTCGGTTCAAACGAAAAAGCTATGCGTCAGGCGGGAATTGCGTATGCAACAGACCAGATTATAGACTTGTTGGCTAATGGAATCGGACATATTCACGTTTATTCAATGAACAAGCCCGATGTTGCAAAAAGCATACAAGATAACCTATCATACATAATTTGATTTTACGCAGGTGATGAAGCTTGATATATAAGTCAATTGATGCAAAAAAACTAAATCTTAATACAAATGAGGCGCTCAGGTATTCAATGGTACAAAATTCTCCAACAGACGAGGAAAAGAAAATTTTAGAAGCGTGCGTCAAAGATGTTATAAAAGCCGCAAAGCCTAAAGCGATTTACGAATTTGTACCAATAAAAACGGACGAAGAGGGCTATGTTGATTTCGGCTTTTTTAAAACAAAAAGCAAAAACTTAAAAAAGAATGTTGCAAATTCCAAAAAGGCAATAATATTTGCGGCAACGCTCGGATATGAGGTTGAAAGACTCTTGATTAAAAGCAGGCTAAACTCCGCTCTTCTCCTTTTAACAAACGCCGCCGCATCAGCACTCATTGAAGCATTTTGCACAGAAGTTTTCTCAAATATTAAATCAAAGCTTCTAGAGGAAGGGCTTTTCTTAAGACCGAGATTCAGCCCTGGGTATGGCGATTTTGATTTATTGCATCAAAAGGATTTTTTCTCTTTTTTGCCAATTGAAAAGCATCTTGGAATAACGCTTACAGATGACTGCTTTATGATTCCTTCAAAATCGGTTACTGCCATAAGTGCAATTTCAAGCATTAATTTAAACTGTGAGCTCGACGGATGCGAAATGTGTAGTTCTAAAAGCAGCTGTAGGTTTTGCAGAATTTAATTTTCATATTTTTTAAAATGGGGTGTTAACAATTAACATACTGGAAAAAATAAAAACAGGAATTTTATACTTTGACGGGGCTATGGGAAGTCTTTTGCAAAAAGACGTTTTGAAGGCGGGTGAGTTTGCTGAAAACTTAAATCTTTCCGCTCCTGACATAATAAAGGATATACATTTAAAATATCTCCAAGCTGGCGCAGATGTTATAACTGCAAATACCTTTGGTGCAAATTCTTTAAAGTTTGATAACTGCGAAGAAATAATAAAAGCCGCTGTAACGCTTGCAAAGGAAGCAATATCCGACTTTGGCAAAGATGATAAGTATGTTGCAATGGATATAGGACCTACGGGAAAGCTTTTAAAGCCGCTTGGCGATTTGGATTTTGAGGATGCAATAAATGTTTTTAAAAAATCAATAGCTGCGGGTGCGAGCGCAGGTGCAGACCTTATTTTGATTGAAACGCTAAACGACAGCTACGAAACGAAAGCGGCAGTTATCGCCGCAAAAGAAAGCTGCTCGCTTCCGATTTTCGTATGCAACGTATACGACGAATCACACAAGCTTATGACAGGTGCGGACCCTCTTGCAATGGTTTCAATGCTTGAGGGCTTGGGGGTTGATGTAATCGGAATGAACTGTAGCCTTGGTCCGAAGCAGATGAACCAAATCATTCCAAAGCTCTATGAAAATTGTCAGACCCCTATTATGGTCAGTCCGAATGCGGGATTGCCGCGTTTTGAAAATGGCGAAACGGTTTACGACGTAACGTGTAACCAATTTGCGCAAGAAATGGTTAAAATAATAAAAAGCGGCGCAAGAATTATTGGCGGTTGCTGCGGAACAACCCCAGAATACATAAAGGCTCTCGTTGAAAAAACAAAAGCCTTAAAGCCGCTTGAAATCAAAGAAAATGATACGGTTTGCGTAAGCTCTTATACGCATGCTGTTCATTTCAAAAAAACTCCGATAATAATTGGCGAGCGAATTAATCCAACAGGAAAAAAGCGCTTCAAGCAGGCTCTTCGTGAAAACGATATAGATTATATATTAAACGAGGGAATAACTCAGGCAGACAATGGCGCTCATATTTTAGACGTAAACGTCGGCTTGCCTGAAATAGATGAAGTCGAAACTTTAAAAAAGGTTATATACGAGCTGCAATCCGTAACAAATCTTCCCTTGCAGATAGATACCTCAGATTACGATGCAATGGAAGCTGCAATGAGAATATATAATGGAAAACCGCTTGTAAATTCCGTTAACGGCAAGGAAGAAAGTATGCAAAGAATTTTCCCGCTTGTAGCAAAGTATGGCGGCGTTGTTATTGCGCTTACGCTTGACGAAAACGGAATTCCCGAAACGGCAAAGGGTCGTTTTGATATAGCAAAAAAAATAATTGACCGAGCTAAGGATTTTGGTATAGATAAGAAAAATATTATAATAGACCCTCTTGCGCTTACTATAAGCGCAGATACATCATCTGCACTTGTAACGCTTGAGGCTCTCAGGGAAATAACAACAAAGCTAAAAGTTAAAACAAGCCTTGGCGTATCAAACATATCATTTGGACTTCCAAACAGAAGTATTATAAATTCAACATTTTTTGCACTTGCACTCGCATCGGGGCTTGGTGCGGCAATAATAAATCCAATGTCTTGCGAAATGATGTCGGCGTATTATAGCTATATGGCGCTTGCAAACTTAGACGAAAGCTGCGAAAAATACATAACCTTTTCGTCGAACATAACAGCTTCATATTCATCTGCTTCGCCCGCCAAGCAAGCATCTGTTGCCGATGAAAAAAAGCCGCTCACTTTCGCAATAATGAAAGGTTTAAAAGAGCAGGCAGCCTCGTCTGCCGCTGAGCTTTTAAAAAAGGATAAGCCTCTTACGATAATAAATGAGCAAATAATTCCCGCTCTTGATACTATGGGAAAAGGCTTTGAAAACAAAACAGTTTATCTTCCGTCGCTTCTTATGAGTGCCGAAGCGGCAAAGACCGCATTTGATGTTATAAAGGCTTCTATGCCGAAGGGCAATTCATCTGACGATAATTTTCCAATTATTATAGCAACCGTAAAAGGCGATATTCACGATATAGGCAAAAACATTGTAAAGGTGCTTTTGCAAAACTACGGCTTTACGGTTTACGATTTGGGAAAAGACGTTGCCCCCGAAACAATAGTAGCCGAAGCAAAGCGCTTGGATGCGCCTTTAGTTGGGCTAAGCGCACTTATGACAACAACTGTTCCCGCAATGGAAGAAACAATAAGGCTTTTAAACAAGGAATGCCCCAATTGCAAAACAATTGTTGGCGGCGCAGTTTTAACAAAAGACTACGCAAAGATGATTAAAGCTGATTTTTACGCAAATGATGCGATGGAAGCCGTTCGCTACGCCGAAAAGCTTCACGCCGATATGTAAAATTTTACAGCGCAAATTATAGACAATCGAAGATATGTCCAGAAAGGATTTCCACTATGAAAATTTCCAAAAAAGCTTTGGTGCTATGGCTCTCCATACTTTTATTGCTATGTGCGGTGCCTGTCAGCGCCGATGTTTATATATATGCCGAAGACGGCAGAAGCGTGCCTGTCAAAGAGAGCGAGGTTGAGGCATACAAGGCAGTCGGTTGGTACGAATCGAAGATAGTTCCGATGTACTCCGCTGATGGCAGAGAAACTAATGTAAATATCGAAAATATAGAAGAATATAAAAGCGTTGGTTGGTATATAGAGCCTCTTACTACCTTATACGCACCCGACGGCAGAACAGTAACCGTCCTTCAAAGTGAAGTCTTGTCATATCAAGAGGTCGGCTGGTACACAGAGCCTGTAGATATAATGTATTCCGCTGACGGAAGAGAAATTGTTGTTTTAAAAAATGAAGTTTCACAGTACAGACAGGTCGGCTGGTACACAGAGCCCGTTTCGTATATGTACTCCGCTGACGGAAGAGAAATTGTTGTCTTAAAGGATGAGGTTTCAAAGTACAGTCAGGTAGGCTGGTATGCCGTACCTGTTGTTACTGTTACTTCTTTGGACGGAAGAAGTATAGTTATTTTAGAAAGTGAAATTGATTTATACGAAAGCGTTGGCTGGTATTACGGAATACCAACAACAATTTATTATCAAAATGGTACTATATCTAAAATTGTTGGCTCCGAACACATTTGGCACTATATATCTCTTGGGTGGGTAACGGATTTATATAGCGAAAAGCCTGTTTATAAATTTCATTACAAAATTTCAAACGATACTATTACCGTTATTTCAAAATATGGTCAAAAGGAAGATATTATTACTACCCTAAAGAAAAAGGGCGGAAATAATCTTTTTGACTTTTACGAATTTGCAACAATGAACAACCTAAGTAGCGAGCCTCTTCCAAAGCCTATAAAATCGGCTGTTTTTAGTACGACTCAATCGGATTGGCACTCCCCGTTTGTTGTTAGGGCAAAGTATAACGCCGACGGTGATGAGCCCGACAGCTTTCATTTTACAGGCGGAAATCACGAATATACAAGCACAGGGCATACGGGAACGCCAACGGCAAGAACGGCTTACCTTTCTTTTAAGGTAGACGGTACAACAAAAAGCAACTCAAGCGGCTACGGAAATTTCTTAGAAATATCCTGGACTAATTTCGTTCAAGGAAGCAATACCAAAAAGGCAAACGGATATGGCAGAGAAATTTTAAAGGAAAATCACGTTCTTACATTTGACGGAAAAGTATGGGAATCTTATGTTGAGCTTATTCCGTTGGAAGATGTAACAATAAATATATGGTACGGCTTGCAGTGCTGTGCAACCTCCGATATATACAGAAACCAACGATTTTTAGAAAACTTTTCCTATACAAAGCTTATAGACGGCGCAGTCGGCAGCGACGGCGTATATAATAAAGCAAACAAATTTGTCGGCTACGGCAACAGGCACAAGGTTGAAATGGGAATTGATTCTTCGTTTGGCTTGGGAAAAAGAGAGTTTTATAAGGGTAATCAATACCTATTCTCAACCTCGTACGGAAAGGCATATTTTTGGGTTATTCAAAATACTGACCTATCCGCATACAATGTATACGCAATGAAGGGCTATTATAAATTTATGCCTGTATAAAGCCTTAAATCAGCAATATAAAAAAATAAAATATAAACAAAATATATTTTTTGTAAACATTATGTATCTATTTATAAAAACGCTTGCTTTTATTCTGTTTATGATATATACTGAATACGACAAAAATTCTAAACAGAAAGGCTTGAATATGATGTTTTGCAAAAGTTGCGGTGCGGAAATCAGCTCAGATTGCGTGCGTTGCTCACAGTGCGGCAATAATCCGTATGATGAAACAGGCGTAAGAATTGAAAGAGACAGCGTTGTTTATACGGATAAAACAAAATACAAATCGAGAATAATTGCAGGGATTTTACAAATTTTGCTTCCGTTTTTTGCGGCAGGGCGATTGTATCTCGGAAATTACTATATTGCAGGCTTTCAAATATTTTTATCTTTCGTTTTGCAATATCGTATCCCATTTACATGGATTTTTATTCCTGTAGGCGTAATTATCCCTATCATAGACGGCATACGAATTTTACAAAAGCGTGTTTTGTTTGATGCAAACGGAAACAAATTAAAATAGTTTTTCCCTCACCCCTATATATAAAAAAGTTGTAGCACTCAAAATTGATGCCACAACTTTTTTCTTTTTTATATCGTCTAAAACCTCGGGAACTGTTCTGAGATATGTTCCGCCGCTAAACTGCGAGCCTCACGCCTCCCCTCTCATAATTAAGCGTTGTTTTAAGATTGAAAAAACGAGCATCACCCTGTTTAATAAACGGCGCAAGCTCCTCGTAGCCGTCAAAATCTTCAAATATTCTCTGCTGGATAATCATATCCCCTACTGCTGTAAATCTCATACCTCAATCTCCATTGTTAGCTTCTGTGCAAGCCTTATTGCAAACTCAAGCCCGTTTCCAATCGATTCTTTGTATATCCATTCTCCCCTTGTATGCGCTCCTCCGCCTTCGTATACAGAAACGCAAATTGCACTAATTCCCAACGACAACGGAATATTACAATCCGTTGATGACATTTTATAAACAGGCTCTTTTCCCGTCATATCCAAAATAAGCGGTGCTACTATTTTCCTTAGCCTTTCAACCTTTTCATCGTCAATATCGCTGCAAGGTCTGTCGCCTATTTTTTCAACATTAACCGTTATTTTCTCACTTCTTGCGGCCTCAAAAATTTCTTCAAACCTTGCTTTCATCAAAGCCAGGCAGTCCTTATTGCTCGAGCGATATTCGCAAAGCATTTTTGCACTCTGTGCAATCGTGTTTATCGATGTGCCTCCCGAAATACCGCCAACATTGTAGGTCGTTTTCTCTTCCTCCATTTTCGGCACTTCAATTTTATATATTTCGCCTACCAATTTTGAAATTTCATTTATTGCATTGTCATTTCCGAAATTGCCGTACGAATGTCCGCCCTCTGTTAAAACCTCAACCTCGTATCTGTGCGAGCCTGCGCACCTATCAGCAACAACCCACGGCGTTCCGCTATCGAAAGAGATAAATTGCACAATACGACCTTCAAAATCCTTAAAGAGCTGCCTTGTTCCCTTAAGGTTTCCAAGCCCTTCCTCGCACGAATTGCATACAAACAAAATTCCCTTTTCAGGCACTAAGCCATTTTGTTTAAAATACTTTAACAAATACATCAAAACAACGACACTCGCCGTATCATCGCCAACGCTCGGGCAAAATATTTTTTCCCCATCGTCTTCATACTTCATAGGCTCTAAGTCGGGAAAAACCGTATCCGTATGTGCAACGAAAACAGTTATTTCGTTGCTGTTTTCGCAATTAAGCGGATAAATAACGTTGCACGCCTCGTCGATATATGCTCCCCTGCCAACATTTTCATCAAACCACTCCTTGCAATATGACGCTCTCTCCTGTTCGTGATGCGACGGTGCAGGAATAAGGCAAAGTGTTTTTAAAACTGCTTGCATATCGGAAATATTTTCCGCTATGTACTGTTTTACATTCTCCATTTTAACTCTCCAAAATTATTATTTTATTTGACTTTTCTCTATTAAAAACCGTTAGGCTTAAGCGTGCGTAGCGCATTTATTATATAAAGGTAGTACGATATAGATGAAAGTAGTTTTTGTCGATATGCAATCTTCGATTGCTCGATATTTTTTTCACAAAATCGATAATGAATTCATAATTTAGATACCACCTATTCGGTGAAGTTTTGAACTAAAGCTCAAAGTGAAGTTGCGAAACCGCAGTGAAGTTTTTTCTTTTGAAAAAGTGAAGTTAAGTTTGCCACTTCGGCGACAGCCGAAACTTCACTATCGAAGATAACTTCACTTACTTTAGTAAACTTCACTTGCCCGCCAGGGCAAACTTAGTTGAGTTCATGCTATACGCATGAACTCATTATATAATACTAAGCCCAAAAATGCAATGACAAAATGCAGATTTTCTATATTTTAATTATATCTGTAAACATAAAAATGGTGCACTTCAATTTGAAATGCACCATTTAAAGAATATTCTTTATAAGTAAATAAGCAATTTTTTCACTCCGATTTACAGAGCATACTTTTTGCTATAACTATCGAACAGCTCATCAAACGACTTATCATTATGATTCTTAATGCTTTGCAAATATCCATGCGTTTCAAAGGAGTTGTTCGCAATCTCAATTAGGCAAACCGCAATGTTTGAGCTATGGTCAGCAACTCTTTCATAATTTGTTAAAAGGTCAGATAAAATAAACCCAAGCTCCATAGTACAGTCGCCCTGCTTTAGTCTTGAAATATGACCAAGCTTGATTTTTCTCTTCAAGCTGTCTATAACCTGCTCCAGAGGCTCAACCTTCTTTGCCATTTCAACATCTTCATTCATCAACGATTCAATTGCCATAGCCAAAACTTCCGTAACCGCATTTGTTATAACCTTCAAATCCTTCTTTGCACTCTCAGAGAAGGAAACGTTCTTATCGTGTATCTCCTGCGCCGTTTCTGAAATGTTTACGGCGTGGTCAGAAATTCTTTCGATATCACCTATACAATGCAAAAGCTCCGTTACAGCCTTACTATCCTTAGCGGTCATATTTTTGTTTGCCGAAATTTTTACAAGGTATGTGCTCACGCTATCTTCATATCTATCAATCAAACTCTCATCGCTCATAACCTCATTAAATACATCAACAGAAAAATTGTCCAAAAGAGTTATTGACTTCTCAAACGCCTTTTGAGAAATAGTCGCCATTTCACAAACAAGCTCACGGCACTTCTCAATAGCAAACGAAGGAACCGCAAGAAATCTGTCATCAAGAATATTAAACTCCTGTTTAGCCTCATCTGTTTTCTTTGTTCCCTTAACGGTTTTGATTGCCAGCTTTTCAATAGCCGAACAAAACGGCATAAGAATTATAGTTGACAAAATGTTAAAGAGTGTGTGTATTAAAGCGATATTAAATACCGTTGCCTGGTCCTCCATAAATGAAAAGCCTACAAATGCATTAAGCAAATAAAACGCAACAGCAACAACAACAACGCCTATCATTTTAATATAGAGACACGAAAACGCAACTCTTCTCGACTCAGTGTTACCGCTGATTGAAGAAATAATCGGAGTTATTGTTGTTCCAATATTCTGACCGAGTATAATCGGAATAGCAGTTGAATACGGAATAACGCAAGTCAACGCCATAGCCTGCAATATACCAACAGATGCCGACGAGGACTGAATAATCGCAGTAAAAATCGTTCCAACCAAAATACCCATAATAGGATTAGAAAACATAATCAAAAGAGATTTAAACGACTCATTTTCCTTAAGCGACTCAACAGCATCACCCATCGTTTCCATTCCAAACATCAAAATAGAAAAGCCTATAAAAATCAAACCAATATTCTTCTTGTGGTCAGTTTTTGACATCATAGTCATCAAAACGCCCACAGCAGCCAGAATCGGAGTAAACGATTCGGGTTTTAAAAGCTTTAAGATGATAGTTGAACCCTCTATACCCGTTAAGCTAAGCAGCCACGACGTAACAGTTGTTCCTATATTTGCACCCATTATTATACTTATAGTTTGCCCAAGCTTCATTATTCCCGAGTTTACAAAACCAACAAGCATAACAGTTGTCGCTGACGAAGACTGAATAAGCGCCGTTACTATAAAGCCAAGCAAGAATCCACGCACTCTGGTTGAAGTAAGCTTTGATAAAATAGACTCAAGCTTTCCTCCTGCCAATTTCTTAAGTCCGTCGCCCATAAGGTCCATACCGTAAAGAAACAGCGCAAGACCTCCTACCAAAGCAAGAATCTTGAAAATATCCATAAACTAATTTCTCCTTTGCTATATATTCGGCAAAAATTTTTCATATTAATTTTCATATTAAAAAGAATACATGTCCAAATTCCTACCAATATTATAATACCATAAATTTTAAAAAAATCAAGATGTTTTTAACAAAAAGTGCATTTTTTTACTTAGCCACATTTGCCAAATTCTCTTTTCAACTCTCGCTTTAACCTTTTTTGAAACCGAGACAACAATTTGCATCAAAAAGCTTAGTCCAACGATTACCCAAGCATAATCAAAGCTACCTTTTTTGTTTAATATATTACCAATCTGCCCTTTAATTTCTACTTTTATATTAGATGAATAATAATCATAAACGACGTCATAACAAATAAAAATCCGAAATTATACGCCGAAAACGCCTTTATATATTTTCCCGCTTTACCCTTGTTATGCTTAACATACTCCCTGAAGGTTATAAGGCTTGCAAGCGAGGAAATAAGCGTTCCTACGCCGCCTATATTAACTCCGACAAGCAAATCCGCATAATTTTGAGTAAACTGCGACAACAATATTGCCGACGGCACATTGCTTATAACCTGGCACGACAATATGCTAAAAAGCAACGTACTCTTATCAAGAAGCATCGAGAAAAACTCCCTTACTACCTCAATTCTTGCCATATTTCCTGAAAATATGAAAAAGAAAACGAAAGTTAAAAGAAGCGGATAATCTACCATTCTAAGAGCCTCCGCATCCATAAACAAAAGTACGGCAGGAATAACAACAAGCCCTATCCAGTACGGAATGCCTCTGAAAACAATAAGAATTGAAAGCGCAAACAACAGCATATAAATCGTTGTTTTTATCGGCTCAAACTCAATTTTTTCATCCTCAACCTCAAGCGGCTCACTTTTAACAAATATAACGCAACAAAGGGTTATCAATAAAATTGCCAACACAAACGGCAACAGCATAATTTTTATAAATTCTATATTACTGATATTGTAGGCGGAATATAAATATAAATTCTGAGGATTACCAAATGGCGTAAGCATTCCGCCAAGATTAGCCGCAATATTTTGCATTATAAACGTAAATGCCATATACTTTTTCTTCCCTGTTGTTGAAAGAACGAAAAACCCAAGCGGCAAAAATGTCAAAAGTGCCATATCATTAGCAATAAGCATAGAGCCTATAAAAGTTATGTAAACAAGCGCAAGTATGCTGAGCCTTGCAGTTTTAAAAAATTGCACAACTTTTTTTGCGAGTATATAAAAAAAGTTAATATTTTTCAATGCGCAAACAACCGCCAGCACGCAAAACAAGCACGCAAGCGTTTTATAGTCAAAATAATTCAGATACTCCCTGTCAGGTGCAACGAAAAAGCTTGTTATAATTGCCGCCGCAAGCGCAATAACCATAACCGTATTTTTTTTAATAAAGCTTTTAATCAATTTTGTATCTCTCCCTTTTGTCATTAAACCAACTCAAATATTATATAATATTTATCGGATTTTGTCAATGAGACGCCCTTAATTCCGTCGGTTTTATCAGTTTTATGTAATTATATACAATGTTTTTTTGCCTCTTTTTAATATTAAATCAAAAATAAAGTTATGGGAAATTATAAAAAATATTGACATTTCAAATTAAATATGGTATAATACATTTCGTTGCTTAACTTTGGAGGAGTACCCAAGCGGCTGAA
>JAZNSA010000069.1:0-6316 GCA_045590935.1 Clostridia bacterium
TTTTGCTTCTTTGGGGGATTTCTTGCAACAGTTTTCTTCTTAAGAAAAACTATGCAATTCCAAAGGTTTTATATTCAAGAGGAATAAAAACAATACCTCAAATACTTTGCGAATATTTTGCATTTTTGGCAATTACTTTTATTACAGCTATTATTTTCGCAATCATCATCGGATTAATTTTACCATTTAACTCATTTGGTATTTTTGAACTTTCAGGTGGAGATGTTTTTTCAACTATCGGTTTTGTTATAAAAATTTTTCCTGTTATTGCAATGATTGCCGCAATGCAACTGTTTTTATATGAGATTGTTTCGGGAACTGTCAACTCTGTTTTGCTTCAATTCATTGTTGCCGTTTCTCTTGCGTACATATCAGGTTGTTTTTATCCAAATTCGTTCTTCCCCGAAAAAATCCAAAGCATAACAAATTTTTTACCATCGGGAATTGGAATTTCGTATATGACAAAATCTATCTCAAACGCTTCTTGCTTAAAGGAATTTATCGCATCAATAATATATGCAATATCTTTTATTTCCTTAAGTATTCTTGCAAGAAAAAGAAAATTGGCAGGTGATGTAGCTTGAATAAAATTTCAAAAATATTAATTTGGTATTATATGCTTACAAAAAGGCTTTTCAAGCACTATAGCTTTATTATAATTCTGCTTGCAATTCCCCTTTTGATACCAATTGCGAACAACTCTATGAAAAGCGATGCGGGGCTTATAACAATAGCTCTCCACGCTCGCTCCGACGATGCTTCATCAAACGAAATCATAAATAAGCTTACAAATGAAAACACAGTAATAAGGTACAGAGTTTGTGAAACAGAAGCCGAAGCATCAAAACTTGTTGAAAGCGGCAAGGCTGATGCCGCATGGATTTTTCATAAGGATTTAACTAAAAAGATGCTATATTTTGGCTCAGGCGAAAGCAAAAAGCCATTTATTGACGTTATCAGGCGTGAAGAAAATGTTGCAACAAATATGGCAAACGAAAAGCTTTTTGGCGCTGTGTTTGAATATATATCGTACGGTGCTTTAGAAAAATACATTTACGAAAATGCGCTAACGGAAGCTCAGCTTTCAAAAGAAGAATTGTTCTCTATCTTCAAGCAGACTAATGTCTACGACAATATTGTTGACGTAAAAATGCTAAACACCAACGAAGCCCTTTCTTCAAACAAAAACATTTTAACCGCTCCGCTTCGCGGTCTTCTTTCGCTTATTATAATGTTGTGCGGAATGGCTGCGGCGATGTGGTTTATAAAAGATATTTCAGACGGAAAATTCGATTGGCTCGCCCCTAAAAAGAGGCTTTTGCCTGCGTTTGGCTCTTGCTTTGCCGCAACGTCCGTTTCGTCTGTTGCAGTTTTTATAACGCTATTGATTTTAAGAGTAAGCGCAAATTGGCTATACGAGCTGATTTTAATGATGCTTTTTTCGTTCTGTGCGGCAGGCTTTTGCCTTGTTCTCTGTCTTCTCTTCCGCTCGTTCGGAAAGCTTGGTGCCGCAATACCGTTTTTCATGTTAATTATGCTTGTATTATGCCCTATTTTCCTGAACATAAAGGGATTGATGCCTATTAAATTGCTATTACCTCCGTATATATATCTTAACTCCGTATATAGCATAAAATATTTTTTATATATGCTGATTTACTGCGTTGCAATTTATCTTTTCTCATTCGCACTAAACGCTATTCTAAACGGAAAAAAATTAAAATAAAGTAAAATATCTCGTTTTTCTCTTTACAAATCCTAAATATTATGATATATTTATTGTGTGATTAGTTTGCTGTTTTTAAACATTATAGAAAATGCGGTGGTGCAGTATTCTAGTCAGTTCTGCTTATTTCCAGGACGGGCCTAAAAATCCGTTAAAGGGCATATCGATGAAGTTTCTGGTGCTTGCTTTGAACGCCCAGTTCGGGGTTGGTGCTGGAAGTTAAGGTTTTGGGGCGGCCTGCAATGGCATGCGGACACCGAACCCCATTACCGTGGAGACCTATCCTCGTGGTTGCCTCTTAGCTTGGCTTTGCCGCTCTAAAGCAATTACGGTTTAGGATTAAACCTGCATATCGGTGCTTCGTGCGCTGGGTGCAGAGTAGCCTGCCTTGAGTGAAGTGCGAGGGATAATGGACAGTCGGAAGAGTATTGGCCAATGCTTTTTCGTCATCGCTGTTTGAAATCTGCTTTGCAAAAGAGGATAAGAATAGGCGTGACTGTCGAGGAAAACTCCTAGGCTGTTGCATTTTCAGGCATATAAGGGATTGAAATGCGGACTAAGTGGTAGTCAGGTCATTTATGTGGTAACATATATTTAAAACGTTTTAATGGGAAACCTCCCTCTATGGCGACATTCGGGAAACGTTTTGGGAAATCCTACCTGACCTAAAGCCGCAAAATTTACTTTATTTGCTACCACCGTATTCTCTATGATGTTTAAAGTGGTGATAAATTTTGGGTAAACGAAAAAAAATAAAAGTAAAAAGCTCAGGCGGAAATATAAAAGTTAGTCATAAATGGACTATTTTGGTAACAATAGGCGCTTTTATTTCAACCGTCATAATGACTTTGCTGACTGATGGCGCTGAAAAGCTCAACAATATTGTTGCAATTAGCGTTCTTTTTTTGATTATTATTTTGGGTATAGTTTTTGACATACTCGGAATAGCTGTTTCAACTGCGAGCGAAGAGCCGTTTCACGCTATGGCTGCAAAAAAAATTCCCGGTGCAAAGACAAGCATCAAAATAATCCGCTCAGCTCAGCAAATATCCAGTCTTTTCAACGATGTCATAGGCGATATTGCAGGAATAATCAGCGGAGCTATGACAACGGCAATAGTTATAAAAATTGCCGCTTCTATTTCAGCTTCGGAAACTGTTGAAACGCTTTTAAACCTTTTCGTTGCGGGGCTTGCCGCCGCTCTTATGATAGGTGGAAAAGCCGCAGGAAAAGGCTTTGCTATGACAAATAACAATATGATTGTTTTTGTTTTTGGCAAGGTAATATACTTTTTTGAATGTATATTCTCAAGAAAAAAACGACAAAAATAAAAGGTGTAGAAAATGTACAAAATTTTAGATAGCGTAAACTATCCATCAGATTTGAAAAAACTTTCATTTGAAAAGCGTCTTAAGCTTTGTGAAGAAATAAGGCGCTTTTTAGTAAGCTCTGTTTCAAAAACAGGCGGACATCTTGCCTCAAATTTAGGTGTTGTTGAATTAACTCTTGCAATTTTAAAGGTTTTTGATATGCCAAATGATAAAATTATTTTTGATGTTGGGCATCAATCCTATGTTTATAAAATTTTGACAGGAAGAAAAGACAAATTTGATACGCTAAGGTGCGAAGGCGGGCTTTCAGGCTTTCCAAAAACAACTGAAAGCGAATACGATTTTTTTAATACGGGTCATAGCTCAACTTCTGTATCAGCGGCGCTCGGGCTTGCCAGGGCAAGGGATTTGTCGGGTGAGAATTATAACGTTATTGCTCTCATAGGCGATGGCGCACTAACCGGCGGCTTGGCGTATGAGGCGCTTTGCGATGCCGCACATTCAAATACCAATCTTATAGTTATTTTAAATGACAACGAAATGTCTGTTACTAAAAACGTTGGCGGTGTTGGTGAGTATCTGTCAAAAATACGAACTCAAAGCTCGTATGTGCGTGCAAAATCAGCCCTTGAACGTCTTTTGATAAAGCTGCCGTTCGGCAAGCATATCTTATCATTTATGCGCAAATTCAAAAATCTTTTAAAACGAATTCTTATTCAGAAAAACTTTTTTGAGGAAATGGGTTTCACATATTTAGGTACGATTGATGGGCATAATCTTAAAAAAGTCGAAAAAATTTTGGAACGTGCAAAGAGAATATCAGGTCCTGTGCTGTTGCATATTTCAACAATAAAGGGCAAGGGCTATGCCCCTGCTGAAGCAAAGCCTCAAAATTTTCACGGAATTTCAAAATTTGATATAGATACAGGCGAGCTAATACGAGATAAGCTTCATGCTGACTATTCTGCAATTTTTGGCAAAAATCTTTCGTATCTTGCAAGATTTAACGATAAGATAGTTGCTATTTCTCCTGCGATGATTTTAGGTTCAGGCTTAAAATCATTTGCAAAAGCATACCCAAACAGAACTTTTGACGTAGGAATTGCCGAGTCTCACGCAGTAACATCTGCGGCAGGGCTTGCAATAAGCGGCTACATTCCCGTCGTATGTATTTACTCGTCATTCTTGCAACGTGCATACGACCAGATTATTCACGATGTCGCAATGCAAAATCTTCACGTTGTCTTCGCAATAGACAGAGCGGGGGTTGTAGGTGCGGACGGCGAAACTCATCAAGGTGTGTTCGATATTGCATTTTTAAATCCAATTCCAAATATTGCAATTTTATCTCCATCTTGCTTTGAAGATATCTACCCTATGCTCGATTATGCAATAAATACTCATACGGGGCCTATTTGTATTCGTTATCCAAGGGGAAACTCCGTTTGCAAGGAGAGCGCATTGCCTTTCGTATTTTCAAAAGCAGACGTCCTTCTTAGCGGAAACGATATAACAATTATAAGTACAGGCCCAATAATTAAAAATGTTTTAAAATCAGCTAAGCTTTTGGAGGCAAATTCGATTTCTGCTGAAGTTATAAATGTTAAAACAATAAAACCTCTCGACTCAGAAACTATTATTCAATCCATTAGAAAAACAAAAAGAGTTATAGTTGTTGAAGACGGGCAAATGTTTTCAGGTCTCGGCTCTGCAGTTGAGGAATTAATATTTGCAAGCGGCGAGGTAGCTAAGCTTGAAAAGAAAGGTTTTAACAGTTTTCTTTCTCAGGCAACCCCGCAAAGCATTTACGAAAAAGCAAAAATGTCGGCAGAATCCATTGCCAAATCTGCTATAAAAATGTGTAGAGGTGATTTTTAATTGGCGAAGAAATTTCGTATCGACGAATTAATGATTAAACGTGCTTTGGCAGCTGACATTTCTGCTGCCAGAGCTCTTATTATGAGCGGTATTGTTTTTATTAACGAGCAACGAGTTGACAGCGGCGCTGTTAAAGTTTTAGAAGATACTTATATAGACGTAAGGGATAAATCATTAAAATATGTTAGCCGAGGAGGCTTAAAGCTTGAAAAAGCTATGATGACCTTTCCTATAAATTTAAAGGATAAAATCTGTATGGATATTGGTGCATCAACAGGTGGGTTTACTGATTGTATGCTCCAAAACGGCGCAAAAAAGGTTTTTTGCGTAGATGTTGGTTATGGTCAGCTTGCTTGGAGGCTAAGAAGCGACGAACGTGTCGTAAATTTTGAGCGTACAAATATCAAAACCGTAAATTTGCAAATGCTTGGTACGCCTATTAATTTTGCTTCGATAGACGTAAGCTTTATTTCGCTAAGACAGGTTTTTTCAGCCACTCGTGAATTTATGTCGCAAGGCGGACAAATAACAGCTCTTATCAAGCCTCAGTTTGAGGCAAAACGAGAGGAGGTTGGCGAAAAGGGCGTAGTAAGAGACCCCGAGGTTCACAAAAGCGTTATATCAAATGTCCTCAGCTTTGCAACAGATTACAACCTCTCCCCTACGCACTTAACGTTTTCGCCAATAAAAGGGCCTGAGGGCAATATTGAATACCTCTGCTTATTATCTGTCGACGAAAACCCAAAATGTGATATAACCGACGAGCAGATTGCTTCAATCGTAGCTGATGCGCATAGTCAAGCGCTCTCTCGCCACTAGTATTAATCTATATTTTTTTGAAAGGTGGTCTTTTAAATGTATTCCCCTGAAGTTGAAAAAAAGTGTGCAAATTGTCAGTTTGCGCAAAAGCTTGACGGTACAACAGATGTAATATGCAGTAAATATGGCGTTGTTACATATAATTATATCTGTAAAAAATATAAATATGATATATTTAAAAAGAAAATTCATAAGAAAAAAAATCTTGATACTGATTATACTGCTGATGACTTTTCAATTGATTAATTATTCGGTATGGGCAGATATTATCCGCCCATATCGGAATTTTAGACAAAATACATTCCCTATTTTTGGTGCATATGGTTATATAATATGCACCATTCTTTTAATAATCATAATCTGCCAGTCAATTTTTTTGCGTTTTGGCAAGTTCTCCATTTCAGCACCTCTGTCATCTACTAAAAAAGGGGCGGATAACCTCCGCCCCTAAAACATTTATTTTTCCTTGAAATTATTTGCTAGCCTCTTCAATAGCAACTGCAACGGCAACAGATGCGCCAACCATTGGGTTGTTACCCATACCGATTAAGCCCATCATTTC
>JAZNSA010000070.1:0-8222 GCA_045590935.1 Clostridia bacterium
TAAATTTTCTGCATTCGCCTGTCCCTGTCCTCTTTCCACTGCATCAATTCCGCAGTATGCTCCCGGACTTCCAATAAAGCAAACAACGGGTCGATTGAATTTCTCCGCTTGCTTCATAAGTCGAAGAGCCTTTCTGTATCCATCGGGACTCGGGCATCCGAAATTGCGCTTAATTCTGTCCTCGATACTTGAGCCTCGCTCCATAGCTATAACCGTTACGGCATTTCCGTTCAAATAAGCTATTCCGCCAACAATTGCCCCGTCGTCCTTAAAGCGACGGTCGCCATGAAGCTCAACAAAATCCTCAAATATATTATTTATAAACTGAATCCCGCTTGGGCGTGAAGAGTGTCTTGCTTTTTGAACACGCTCGTATGCATTCATATAATCAATCCTTTCATAACTTATTTGTGCATTTTCAAAAGAGTTGAAAGCATTTCTCTAAGGTTTTGCCTTTCCTCAATCATATCAACAAACCCATGCTCCAAAAGAAATTCAGAGCGTTGGAAGCCGCTTGGAAGCTTCTGCCCTGTTGTTTGCTCAATTATTCTTGCGCCCGCAAAGCCAACAAGTGCTTTAGGCTCGGCAATTATTATGTCGCCCTCCATCGCAAAGCTAGCCGTTACGCCGCCCGTTGTTGGGTCAGTTAAAACTGTTATATAAAGCTTGCCCGCATCGCTATGAAGCTTAACTGCTCCGCTTACCTTTGCCATCTGCATAAGCGATAGTATTCCCTCTTGCATTCTTGCGCCGCCAGAGGTTGTAAATCCTATAACAGAAAGGTTTTCCTTTGTTGCATATTCAAATATACGGGTTATTTTTTCGCCGACAACCGTTCCCATACTTCCCATCATAAACGTTGAGTCCATAACAAACAAAGCGCATTTTTCGCCTGATATTGTGCACGTTCCGCAAATTACGGCTTCGTTTTCGCCGCTTGATTTTTTCGCCTTTTCAAGCTTGTCGTCGTAGTCGGGAAAATCTATGATATTTTCACTTTGCAAATCTGCATAAAGCTCTTTAAAGCTACCCTTATCCGATATGTATTCAACTCTTTTTCTTGCGGGCATCCTGAAATACGTTCCGCACTCGGGGCAGATATAGTCCGCTCCGCAATTAACCTCTTTACCGCATTTTTTACATTCTATACTAAACTTCTTATCTTTTTTTGCAATATTAAAAATTTTTGAAAATTCCATATAAACTCCAATCCGCCTTTGAGTGGCAATTTATTTGTCCTCAACAATTGCAAATGAAAATTCTGCACTTACGCATTTTTTTCCGTTCACCGTTCCTACTCCTTTTGCAAAATAAAACGGCTCACGAACCTTTGTTATTTCACATTCCGTTTCAAAAAGGTCGCCCGGTCGAACAGGGCTTTTGAATTTTACATTGTTTAAGCCCGTGAAAAACGGCGTTTTCCCCTCGGCTATGCCGTCAGCCAAGCAAACGCAAACCGACTGCGCCAATATTTCGCAAAGTATAACGCCCGGTACGACGGGGTTGTTTGGGAAATGTCCTTTTAAAAACCACTCATCGCCCGTTATTTTTTTCTTTCCGTGTGCAATTTGTCCGTCTGCAAGCTCTGCAGAATCAAGCAAAAGCATATTTTCCCTATGGGGAAGTATTTTCATAATTTCTTCTTTGTTCATATTAGTTCCCCTTTGTAAGTGCGATACACGCATTATGTCCGCCAAAGCCGAGAGATATTGAAAGTGCCATATTAATATCCGCTTTTTTAGCCTCATTTACCGTATAATCCAAATCGCAATCCTCGTCAGGCTCAGCATATCCGATTGTTGGCGGGATAATGCCTTTTTCCAACGCCAACGCAGAAGCGATTGCCTCTGCCGCACCCGCCGCACCAAGCATATGCCCTGTCATAGATTTTGTTGAGCTTACAAAAGCCTTGCGCGCCTTCTCTTCGCCAAGCGCAGTTTTAATTGCAAGCGTTTCTGTTTTGTCGTTTAAAGGTGTGCTTGTTCCGTGTGCATTTATATATATTTTTTCTTCGTTCGCCATATTGCTTTCATCAATAGCAAGCCTTATAGCATTTGCACCGCCTAGACCCTCGGGATGTGGGGCAGTAATATGATAAGCATCGCACGTACTTCCGTAGCCTGAAATTTCGCAATATATATGCGCACCTCGCGCCTTTGCGTGCTCATACTCTTCAAGAATTAACGCTCCCGCTCCTTCGCCCATAACAAATCCGCTTCTTCTTTTGTCAAATGGAATTGATGCGGCGTTTTTATCATCTGTAGTAGTAAGCGCCATACAGTTTGTAAATCCTGCTACTGCAAGCGGGGTTATTGATGCCTCGCTTCCGCCCGCAACTATTGCATCGGCATATCCGAATTTTATTGCACGAAACGCCTCTCCGATACAGCTTGTCGACGTTGCACACGCCGTTGTTACCGAAATGCAAGGTCCTTGTGCATTAAATCTTATTGCGATATTTCCCGCCGCAATATTAGAAATCATCTTTGGAACAAACAAAGGCGATACCCTTCTTGCTCCCTTTGTTCTTAAAACCTCGTGCTCTTCGGTAAATGTGTTAAAGCCACCGATACCCGAGCCGAAATATACGCCAAATCTCTCAGGTGCGACATTATCTTTAATGCCGCTATCCGAAACAGCTTGAGTTGCAGCCGCAATTCCGTATTGAACAAACAAGTCCGATTTTCTTACCTCGGGCTTTTCCATATACAGAAGTGGGTCAAAGTCTTTAACCTCTGCCGCCAATTTAACCTTAAAATCCTCTGTATCAAAGTGAGTTATTTTATCTATTCCGTTTTTTCCGCTTATAAGTGCACTCCAAAAATCGGCTACATTATTTCCGATAGGAGAAACAACTCCAAGCCCCGTTATTACTACTCTTTTCATACTAAACCTCCTAACCTACATAGCCAATCCGCCGTCTATTCTTATAACCTCGCCCGTTATATAATTTGAAATATCATCGGCTAAAAATGCCGCAAGATTTGCAACCTCTTCTGCCTCTCCCATTCTCTTTAATGGAATCATATTTAAAAAAGCATTGTCGTCATTAATGTTTTGTGTCATATCTGTTTTAATAAAGCCCGGCGCAATCGCATTGCAACAAATATTTCTGCCCGCAAGCTCTCTTGCAACGGATTTTGTAAGACCTATAAGCCCTGCCTTTGAAGCGGAATAATTCGCTTGTCCCGCATTTCCCATAAGCCCCGAAACGGAAGTTATATTAATTATTTTCCCACTTCTGTTTTTTGCAAAATGCTTATAAAAATGCTTAATCATATTAAAAGCACCCTTTAAATTTATGTCAACAACGCTGTCAAAATCATCTTCACTCATAGCAAGCATTAATTTATCCTTCGTTATGCCCGCATTGTTTACTAAAATGTCAATTTTTTTAAAATCCTCTATTATTTTATCTGCGGTTTCCTTGCTTGATAAAAAGCTTGAAACATCGCATTTGTATTTTTTTGCTATGTTTCCCAAAGCTTCAATTTCCGTTCTCGTTTCCTCGGCTTTATCGTCGCTTCCCGCATAGATAATTGCAACATTTGCTCCCTCTGAGGCTAATTTTAAAGCGATTGCCCGCCCAATTCCTCTTGAGCCGCCCGTTATTACGGCTGCTTTTCCTTTAAGCATCCTTGCTCACCGCCTCAACTGTTGATTTTAACGTTTCAATATTTTCTACATTATAAACATTTACCGATTTTGAAATTTTCTTTATCAGTCCCGAAAGCGTTTTTCCAACGCCAACCTCAATAAAAGTATCATAGCCGTCTTCTATCATTTTCTCAATTGTCATCTGCCAAAGTACGGGGCTTGTTATTTGCCTTGTCATAAGTTCTTTGACGTTTTCTTCATACAAAGTAGCGGTGCAGTTTGAAAAAACGTCAATCTCAGGCGTTTTTATATCATACCCCACAAGCTCCTTTGAAAAGCTTTCCGCCGCCTTTGACATAAACGGCGAATGAAACGCTCCGCTTACGGCAAGGTCGATAAGTCGGCACGGATAAGCAGAGATTTTTTCCTTAAACTGCTCGATTTTATCCGATTTTCCCGAAACAACAATCTGCCCCGGTGAATTGTAGTTTACAGGATAAACCTCATCAAACTCCGAAGCCACCTCTTCAACCGTTTCCCGCTCAAGCTTTAAAACTGCAACCATTTTTGTATTGTTTAAGGCAGATGCTTCGCCCATAAATTCACCACGCTTGCAAACGATTTTAAATCCATCCTCATAAGAATATGCCTTTGCATACGCCAACGCGGCGATTTCACCGAGCGAAAATCCTGCGACTCCGTCCGCTTTTATGCCATTTTCCTCTAAGGCTATTGCGGCTGCAAGGTCAGCAAGATATATACAAGGCTGTGTGTTTTGAGTTTGCTTTAACTCCTCGTCTGTACCAAAAAACGACTGTTGCTTAGTATTTGGTCTTATTTTATCGCACATATCATAAAGCTTTCCAACCTTTTCAATATTGTCGCAAAGCTCCATTCCCATTCCTGCGTACTGCGCGCCCTGTCCTGAAAAAACAAATGCTATTTTACCCATTTTTTCGCCTCACTTAATACAATTTCTGCTTCGGAAAAGATTTCCTCAATAATTTTCTTTGAGGATTGCTCTTTTGTAATCATTCCCGAAATTTGCCCCGCAAGGAAGCATCCCTTCTTTTCGTCGCCTTCCTTTGCGGCAAGCCTTAGTGCGCCAACTGCCAGCTTTTCTAAATCGTCATCTGTAATTTGCGAATATTCCGCCTTTGCATATTCCCTTGAAAACGGGGTTTTTATGCTCCTTACGGGATGCCCAAGCCTCTTACCTGTTACAATTGTTGAAATATCGCTCGCCTTAATTATTTTTTTCTTGTAATTTTCATGGACACTACATTCCGTTGCAACCAAAAACCTGGTTCCAAGCTGAACGCCTGAAGCGCCAAGCATAAATGCCGCCGCAACGCCTCTGCCGTCGCCTATTCCGCCCGCCGCTATAACAGGAACACTAACCGCACTGCATACCTGCGGAACAAGAGTCATAGTTGTCAGGTCGCCAACATGACCGCCCGACTCGCCTCCCTCGGCTATAATAGCCGTTGCTCCGCATCTTTCCGAAAGCTTAGCCATAGAAACCGATGCAACAACGGGAATGACCTTAATGCCTGCACTAAGCCACTTTTCCATAAATTTTGACGGATTTCCTGCGCCCGTTGTTACAACGTCTACTCCCTCTTCGCAAATCAAATCGCTTACCTCATCTACATAAGGGCTCATAAGCATAATATTTACTCCGATAGGCTTATCGGTTAATTTTCTTGCTTCCCTGATTTGCTCTTTAAGATAGCTTTTGTCGCTGTTCATTGCAGAAATTATACCAAGACCACCTGCGTTTGAAACTGCCGCCGCAAGCCTCGCATCCGAAATGTGCGCCATTCCGCCTTGAAAAATCGGATATGTAATTCCGAGAATTTCGCAAATTGGCGTTTTAATCATTAAAAATCATTCCTTTCCGATTGCATCTTTTTGATTATAATTTTTCCTCAATCAACCACCCAAACAATCAGTTGCTTGCTTTTTCAACATACTCTGCAAGCGAGCCAACAGTTTTTCCAACTTCCTCATACTCGATTTTAACGTCAAACTCATCTTCAATTTCCATAATAATTTCAACTGTGTCCAATGAATCAACATCCAAATCCTCAAATGTTGTACTCTCCGTAATTGTGTCAGCCTCGATGTCTAAGTGTTCTGCAAGTAAATCTCTGATTTTTTCAAACATAATAATTTCCTCCCAAATTAATCTTTTATTTTTTTATATTTTATATTTAAAAACGAAAAATTCGTTTTAAATATCTTAATAAACGGCAAAATATAAATTACCACCTCAAAAGACAAACGCCACTCGAAAGACCGCCGCCAAATGCCGTTAAAACAACTAAGTCGCCCTCTTTAAGCTTTCCGCTCCTGTTTAGCTCGTCTGCCGCAATCGGAATACTTGCCGAGGATGTGTTCCCGTATTTTTCCAAATTAACAAAAAATCTCTCAAGCGGAAGCTTAAGCTTTTTTGCGGCAAGCTGAATTATTCTTATATTAGCCTGATGCGGAATAATATATTTTATATCATTTATATTATATCCCGCTTCCGAAACAACATTTAAAACATCCTCCGTCATAGTTTTAACCGCAAACTTAAACGTTTCCTGACCATTCATCTTTATAAAAGGATGAGGGTGAGCCTCGTCATAAAAAGGTGTTTTAACGGGCTTTGTCGGAATTTCTATGATTTCATCCTCGCCCGCTGTATAAAGCTTTGAATTAATAAGCCCGTCGCCTTCGCCCAAAAGGAACGCTCCCGCGCCGTCGCCAAATATTACGCAGGTATTTCTGTCGCTCCAATCCAAATAACGGCTTATTTTTTCGCCCGCTATAACCAGAATTTTTTTATAGCCGCCTTTTGAGAAAAACGCCGCAGCAGTTTCAAGCGCAAATATAAAGCCTGAGCACGCCGAATTTATATCAAATGCGGGGCATGTTGCACCAATTTTTCTTTGAACATCGCCCGCAAGCGTCGGGCACATTCTCTCAGGGCAAACAGTTGATGCTATAATCAAATCAACCTCTTTTGCATCAACGCCCGCTTGCTCCAATGCATTTTTCGCTGCAGCTGCGGCAACATCTGCAAGCGACTCTGTGGCGCATATATGCCTCTCTTTAACGCCTACACGCTGAGTTATCCACTCATCCGAGGTTTCAACAAGCTTCTCCAAATAGTCATTTGCTACTATTTTTTTCGGAATTCCACTTCCCGTTGCTAAAACTTTGAAATTCATAACGCTCTCCTTTGCAAGTATTAATATCCAAAACACGTTTAGTATAGCATAAGATAATCTAGTTGTCAATACTTTTTATATTAGTTTTTAAAATTAGATGCAGATATTTTTTTACAAATTTTTAACAGATATATTTTTTTGAAATTTACACAATATATTATCGAAGCCTTCGGGCTTTAAAATTAAAGCGGAAGTGAAGCGTGTGAAAAAAAGATTAAGTTTCTTTATTGTTTTATCACTGCTTTTTCTTCTTGCCCTCCCCTCTTTTACAATCTACAAGTTAAACAAATCCGTTCCGCACAAAATAAGCCTTAGTGAAAACAAAAAGATTGAAATTAATCTTGGGGCATTTATATCTGCGAAAAACAAAACAGATTATTGCTTTTCGGAAAATGGGCGGCTTTTTGTTTCTTGTCCAACAGAAGAGAGCTATAGAATTGACCTGCGGTTATTTGGATTAATTCCTGTAAAAAGCATGACGGTCAGCGGGAACGCTGAGCGACTGTATATACCATCGGGACAAGCAATAGGAATAAAGCTTTATACGGATGGTGTGCTCGTTGTAGCAATTAACCAAGACCACCCTGCGTACGCCGTGGGAATAAGGATTGGCGATATTATTACGCACGTTAATGATGTTCGGATTTTAAATGCCGTTCACTTTTCTTCACTTATTAATAAGGAAGCAAAAAAGGGCGCGAATATAAAAATAGCATTTAACCGAGCGGGTGAAAAAAAACAATCTTTTGTTACCCCGACTTATTCGGATGGCGAGTATAAAATTGGTGCGTGGGTTCGAGACAGCAGTGCCGGAATAGGTACTATGACTTATATCGATGCCGAAAGTTCAACCTTTGGTGCATTGGGACACGCAGTTTGCGATTCGGATACGGGAAGTATGCTTGCGGTAATGCAGGGCAGAATTACAAGCTGTAGCATAATTGATGCGGTCAAGGGAGAAAAAGGAGCGGCAGGCAGGCTATGCGGAGTGCTTCAGGCGGCTGATATAGGAAGCGTATACAAAAACTGCGGCGCAGGAATTTATGGAAGCATAGATGCAGAAAATATATCCGAAGCCAAGCCTGTAAGGGCGTTGTCAAGGTTTGAAATTCACGAAGGTGATGCAACTATTCTGGCAACCGTAGACGACAGTGGCCCGTCGGAATATAAGGTAGTAATCGAAAAGATTAATCTGTCGGACGAAGCAGGCGCATCAATGATAATAAAAATTGCGGACGAAAGATTAATTTCAAAAACAGGTGGAATTGTGCAAGGGATGAGCGGCGCACCAATAATTCAGAACGGCAAGCTTGCGGGTGCGATTACTCATGTTTTTCTTAACGACCCAACGAGGGGATATGGTATTTTTATCGAGAATATGCTGGACGCAGCAAAATAAGGGCG
>JAZNSA010000071.1:0-9264 GCA_045590935.1 Clostridia bacterium
CCTGTTGAAGGAATACTCATCGGGAACTGCACTTCACTCGCCGCATAAGCTACTCCCATAACCAATTGCATTGACATAACAAACGCAATAACAATACCAATAATTTTACAAAACTTTTTCATTATTAAACACTCTCCTCTCATGCTCATAACATTAATGTATCATATTCTTATAAAATAGTTAATAAAAATATTGATTAAACAGACATTTTTCATAGTTTTTAATAAATATTTTTAACTCCAATAAGAAAAGAGAGCTAACCAAGCGTATTTCTTGATTCACTCTCTTTAAATTTATTGCATTAAATATATTCCTATTTATTATAAAATTATGCAAATAAGCCCGCCCGAGCCCTCGTTTATTATTTTTTGCAAAGTTTCCTGAAGTTTTTGTCGTGCATCGTCAGGCATTCTTACAAGCTTGTTATGAAGACCATCATTTACAAGCTCGTGAAGTGAGCGGCCAAATATATTCGACTCCCAAATTTTCTTTGGCTCAGTATCAAAATCCGAAAGCAGCGATGCAACTAAATCCTCAGACTGCTTCTCCGACCCAATTATCGGCGACACCTCCGTTGTGATATTAGCACGTATCATATGTATACTCGGTGCTGAGGCTTTAAGCTTAACGCCATATCTGCTTCCCTGCTTAACAATTTCAGGCTCGTCTAAAATCAGCTCATCTATACTTGGCGATACAATGCCATAGCCTGTTTGTCTGACTTCTTCAAGTGCGTATGAAATTTTGTCATACTCCTGCTTCACCTTTGACAAATCGCAAATAGTGTCAATAAGCGCCTCCTCGCCGCTTATTTTCAAGCCTGACAATTCACCCAGCACATTATAAAACAAATCATCTAGAGTTATTAGCTCAAGCTCAACAACTCCGCTTCCCAAATCCATTTCTTCAATTTTGATATCTTTTATATATTCATATTCCGCAATTTTTTTCCTGAGCTCATCTATCCCCTTAACATTGGATATATCATTTATATATGGCAGTACAGAATTATATATTCCTTCTCTGAGCCAATGCTCTTCGCCAAGTCCCTCAAGCCAGCGAGGTGTGCTGATTTTTATTTCGCTTATAGGGAATTCAAACAAAACAGCCTTAATTATTTCATTTATATCCGCCCTGCTGAGCATTGCGCAGTTCACCGCCATAACGCCAATGCCATACTTATCTTCAAGCTCTTTTTTAAGCATTTGTGCCCTCTCTCCGTCAGGCTCTCTTGAATTTAAAAGAAGTGCAAACGGTTTTCCTATCTCCTTTAGCTCCCTTATAACCCGCTCCTCAGGCTCAACATAATCCCCTCTTTCAATATCGGTTATACTTCCGTCAGACGTTACAACAAGCCCTATTGTGCAATGGTCGCAAATAACCTTTTTTGTTCCTATTTCTGCCGCCTTAGCAAATGGTATCTGTTGCTCATACCAAGGTGTTTGAACCATGCGTGGTGTCCCATCCTCCAAATGTCCGCTTGCACCCGAAACCATATAGCCAACGCAATCAATCATCCTTACCTTCATATGTGCATTTTCACCTATATCAATATCCACAGCCTCATTAGGCACAAATTTTGGCTCAGTTGTCATAATAGTTTTTCCTGCGGCACTTTGCGGTAGCTCATCAATAGCCCGCTCCTTTTTATATTCATCGTCAATATTAGGTATAACAAGCGTATCCATAAATCGCTTTATAAACGTTGACTTTCCCGTTCTTACAGGTCCTACAACACCGATATACACATCTCCGCCCGTACGCTTAGAGATATCTGCATAAACATTATATTCATTCATAAAAATTCCTCCAAACAATTTATAGTTTGTACATTGTATGATTAAGAATAAGAAATTATGAATTAATATGCAAATAAAGTTTTTTCCTTATAAAAAAACACAGAAGCATCATTTTTCTCTTCTGTGTTTTAATACCTTAGTTATATTTCATCATATCCGGGTCTTACAACAATAGTTTCAACACCCGCAACCGCTTGCTCAACAAGCTCATCAAACGGAAGTACACTCTCACTTTTTTCAATAATGTCCCTCTTTGGTCTTGTCGTCGGGTGCTTTGGCGTAAATACCGTACAACAATCCTCATAAGGAAGTATAGACGTTTCAAACGCACCAATTTTTCTTGAAATTTGTACGATTGACTCCTTCTCCATTCCAATAAGCGGCCTGAAAACAGGCATATCAACAACAGAATTTGTAACGTGAATTGCTTGCATTGTCTGACTCGCAACCTGCCCTAAGCTCTCCCCTGTTATAAGCGCCTCACTTCCGTTTTTAGTCGCAATTTTCTCCGATATTTTCATCATAAACCTGCGCATAATAAGAGTTAAATGCTCCTCAGGGCAATTATCCCTTATCGCAAGCTGAATATCCGTAAACGGAACGATATGCAAATTAATCTTTGAGGTGTACTCCGCTAATATAGAGGCAAGCTTTATAACCTTTGCTTTTGCTCTCTCGCTCGTATATGGATACGAAAAGAAGTTTATTGCATCAATTTCAACGCCACGCCTTGCTATCATATATCCCGCAACAGGGCTATCTATTCCGCCCGACAAAAGAAGGCTTGCCTTTCCACCCGTTCCAATGGGTAAACCGCCGCATCCCTCAAGCTTCTTGCAATATATATATGCGCCGAAATCACGAATTTCTACCATAACAGTATTTGCAGGATTATTAACATCAACCACCAATCCCTCAACATTATCATGCAAATATCCGCCAACCTCTCTGCATATTTCGGGCGACTTCATATAAAAAGCCTTATCGGAACGTTTTGCCTCAACCTTAAAAGTTACTCCTTCTTTCAAATCCTCACCAACATATTCGCAAGCCGCCTTGCAAATCGTTTTAATATCCTTTTCAACAACACGGGCTCTCGTTACAGACAAAACTCCTATAACCTTTCTTACCCTCTCAACAACGGCATCAATAATACTGCAATCCTCAAATTCAATATAAATCGCCGACTGCGCACGTGTTATTTTAAGCCCCTTAAACTCCGACAACGCAGTAGTTATATTTTTTACAAGTGTCCTTTCAAAAAACGGTCTGTTCAATCCCTTTAAAACGATTTCACCGAATTTTATCAGTAAAACTTCCTTCACTTTTCAAATCCCCCCTCTGATATATTTTTATCTTACATATTTTCTTATTTTTTCAACTTCCTCAGTAAGCACCTTAACAGTATAGCAAACCTCCGAAATATCATTTAACGCACCAAAGCTGAACCTTATCGCACTATCAATTTCCTTAGCGCTTTTTTTCATCTGAGATAAGGTATTGCTTGGCGACGGCTTATTCGACGAGCACGCAGAGCCCGTTGAAACATATATTCCCCTTGCTTCAAGCGAATGAAGCAATATTTCCGAGCGTATCCCCAAAAAAGAAATATTTAAAATATGACTTGACGACTCTTCACTTCCATTCAAAACGCAATTGTCAATATTACCCATTATTCCCTTATATAATTCATTCTTTATTTCCAAAGCTTTCTTCTTGTCATAATCATTCATAAACTCAACTGCCGCACCCATTCCAACGGCAGAAAAAACATTTTCCGTTCCCGAACGCATATTTTTCTGTTGATGTCCTCCGAAAATAATTGGCCTTATAAGCGTTCCCTTTCTTATATAAAGAGTTCCAACGCCTTTAGGACCATGAATTTTATGGCCGCTCATACTAATAAGGTCTACTCCCCATTTTTCAACATCAATATCTTCCTTGCAAAACGATTGAACGGCATCCGAATGTAAAACAGCATTTGGCGACTTCGCTTTCATAACTTTTTTAGCCTGCCAAATCGGATTTATCGCCCCAACCTCATTGTTTACATGCATTATGCTAACTAATATCGTATCACTTCTCAAAAGGCTCTCAAGCTCATCTATGCTTATTTTGCCTTCTTCGTCAACAGACAGATAATCAACCTCAAATCCCATCTGCTCAAGCTTTTTAAAGCACTCCAAAACAGCAGGATGCTCAACAGCCGTTGTTATAACGTGCATCCCTCTTTTTTTATTTGCTTCGGCAAAGCCCAAAATCGCAATATTATCGCTTTCAGTTCCACCCGATGTAAAATATATCTCATCACTTTTTGCGCCAATTTTATCCGCAATAATTCTTGCACTTTTCTTTAAATATTTTTCCGCATTCATCCCAATTCTATGAAGGGATGACGGATTTCCCCACGCATTTTCCAAAACCTCAACCATAGCCTCATTTACGCTTTTTGCAGTTTTGGTTGTTGCGCTGTTATCAAAATATATTTCCATTTATCTTCCCAAACTTTCAAGTATTTTTAAAACAAAATCTTTATTATTCTTAGTTCGTGTGAGTTTATTTAAAATTTCTTCCGTAACGTCAACAGTCGTATTCTTGTTTAACGCTTTTCTGACTGCCCAAACCGCCGCAATCTCGTCAGAAGAAAGCAAAGACTCCTCTCGCCTTGTTCCCGACTTTGCAATATCAATAGCAGGAAATACCCTCTTTTCCTGAAGCTGCCTATCCAAACGTACCTCCATATTGCCTGTTCCCTTAAACTCCTCAAAAATAACCTCATCCATACGGCTTCCCGTTTCAACAAGAGCCGTTGCAAGAATTGTCAAGCTTCCGCCCTCCTCAATATTTCTTGCCGCTCCAAAAAATCTTTTCGGCTTGTGAAGCGCACATGGGTCAAGTCCGCCCGAAAGTGTCTTACCGCTGGACGGCAGAGTTAGGTTATACGCCCTCGCGAGTCTTGTCAGCGAATCGAGCAGAATAACAACATCTTTCTTATGCTCAACAAGGCGTTGTGCCCTTTCAAAAACAAGCTCTGCAATTTTAACATGGTGTTCAGGCGTTTCATCAAAGGTTGAATAAATAACCTCGCCATCTATCGACCTCTTCATATCCGTAACTTCTTCGGGGCGTTCATCAATCAGCAAAACAATCAGCTTAGCATCAGGATGATTTTTCGTTATACTCTGTGCAATATTTTTAAGCAGCGTTGTTTTTCCCGCTTTCGGCGGCGAAACAAGCAGCCCTCTCTGCCCGTATCCAATCGGTGCAATTAAGTCAATAAGTCGCATAGCGAAGCCCGACGACTCCGTTTCCAAATGAAGTCTTTTATTTGGATAAATAGGCGTAAGCGTGTCAAACGGCTTTCTCTTAAAACAAGCATCAACGCTATCTCCGTTTATTTTATGGATATAAAGCAGCGGCGCCTGCCTCTCATTTTCACCATTTGTCCTTGCATCGCCAATAATTTCGTCGCCCGTTTTTAAATTAAACCTTCTTATCTGCGTATTTGAAACATAAATATCCTGAGCGCTCGACTCATAATTGTCAAACCTCAAAAATCCAAACCCGTCAGGATGCACCTCTAAAAAGCCTTGCACCTTAAAAATATTTTCACTTTTTTTCCTCTCGCCCTTTTCCTCGCTTAAGCTTTTTTCTTCCTCACAAGGCTTTAAGCCTTCGTCGTTCTGACCAACTTTCAACTCTAAAAGTCTTTTTACTATTTCATTTTTTCTCATAGTCGAAACGCCTTTTATATCGTTTTTTTTCGCTATTTCACGAAGCTCGGCTAAAGACAATTCATTCAATTCATCTAATTTCATAACATCCTCCTGTTATAAATTTCTAAAATTACTTAAATATATTCGTGATAGAGCCATTTTCGTACATCGACTCATAAAAATTCGACTTATCCGCCGCCTCCTTTAGCCTCGGAACACTCGCCGTACTAGCTATTGTGGCTATAAGAAACATTATAATATACACTCTGAAAATTCCATTAACTATTCCAAAAATCAATCCCAAAATTTTATCAGCCTGCTTAAGCACAGGCAATTTGAAAATCTTAGGAATAACTATCCCCGCTACACCGAATACAAGCATCAATAAAATGAAAAAAGCCACCTTTGATGCCATAGAAAAAAGCTTTTCCGAAACAATTTCGCTGACATTATCATACGCAGTTGTTGAATTTTCATCATAAGCTTCTTCAATCTCCGAAATTATGAATTTAGGCAAATTAACGCTTTCAAGAACATTTTCTTTATTACTCTCTCCCGCAGAATATAACTGCTCATAAGTAATATTATATATCTTGCTTTTAACAAATTTTCCAACATCATTTTTTAGCACAGCCTCCTCAAAAGAAGCTCCCGCAACCGAAACAATCAAAAACGCCGCAAAAAAACCACACAATTTTAAAACAGTTTTTGAAAATCCGCGCCTGAACCCTAAAAACACACTCAATGCGAAAACAACAATAACTATAACATCAATAATCATTTTTATTCTCCATTTCTAAAATTACTTTGTTTCTAAAATTATTTTGTTTCAATAATTGCTCCGCCGAACTCGCCTATGAGCATTGCTCTTTTTCCTCTGCAAAACAACGCAACTGCACTATAAATTTTGTCTGTTTTAATCCTGTATCGAACATCAAGATTTTCTTTGCACAAATACACTTCTCCGTTTGAAACATAGCTGACAACCGTCGAATATATATCTAGTGCATCAATAGTCTGATTTTTCAGCACACGCTTTCCAATCACCTTTAAATCACTGTCAAACACGGTAAGCGTATCTCTATACTGCTCATCAAACGATACAACAGCAATCTTTTTTCCATCAAAAGCATATTCTCCGCACTTACCGTTAAACTTAAATTGCGCCTTTTCATTTCCTTTCTTGTCAAACTTTGAAATGCTCTTTTGCGAAACCACAACAAATCCGCCTTTAACACATTCAACGTCCATATACATATCATCTTCTGCCGTTTTTGAAAATATTGATTTCGCATTCTTTATATCAAAAACTTGTATCACAGAAGAGGCGTTTCTGTCGCCCGAAGGCAAAATTTCCATATTAATTGTTGCAATCATCACACTTTTAAAATCATCACTTATTGCCGCATCAAGAGCATAAGAATTTGCACTATGCCAGCTGAAAACCTCTTTACCTGCCGCATTTTTAACGCTTACAAGGCTTTTATATGCTCCATCTTCTGTTATAACAACATACCCTCCATCATCTGCTACAGAAGCGTTTATTATATTATATTCAGTTTGGCACTCTTGTATTTTCTGAGCATTTTTAAAGACATAAAGTGCTGTTCCTTTTCTATCTGCAACAAGAAAATAATTCTTGCATACATCTATAATAGGCTCATTCATACTAAAGCTTATGTTCCACTTATTTTTTCCGTCCTTATCGTAAGCCGCAACGCCATTTTTATCGCAAACCAAAAGCATATCCTTATAATTTTTGCAGATTTTGTTATCGCTTTTTAAAAGCTCAAAGCTTTTAATCGTATTTTGCGGCAAAACGCAATCTGCTCCTTCATTATAATACGACCACGCTCCAACAAAGCAAAAATAATAAACTACCGCCAAAACAACAACAATCGCCATTGCCACTATCGCAAAAATTGATGCTTTTCTTGAAAACTGCTCCTTGCGTCTTTTTATTTCCTCTTTTTCTTGTCTGTATTTTTCAAGCCGTGTCATATAATTTCACCTCAACTCCAACTTATCCCAAATTTATCATCATATAAAACAGAATGCATATAAAGCCCATCAGGCGGCGCAGTTATCCCCGCAAGCCTCCTGTCGCAGCTTTCGATTATTTTTGAAACATCCCTATAATCAATCTTCCCGCATCCAACATATACCAAAGTCCCGCTTATAATCCTAACCATATTATATAAAAATCCGTCTGCACAAATGTCAACAACTATTTCATTTCCATTTTTACTAACGCTTAAATCATAAATTGTTCTGACGCTCGTTTTTGTATCCGTTCCCGTTGAGCGAAAAGCCGCAAAATCGTGCTCTCCTAAAAACATATACGCCGCACTTTTCATTTTTTCAATATCTAATGGGTATTTAACGTGCCACGCACGCCCAAGTAAAAAAACATCATTAATAGGAAAATTATAAATTTTATAAATATATCTTTTTTTCAAGACATCAAATCTGGAATGAAAATCTTTTGAAACAAACTGTGCCTGTTTAACTCGTATATCATTTGGAAGCAATGCATTAAGTGCAAAAGCAAGCTTATCTTGCGGGATTTTTGTTTCAACTTTAAAGTTAGCTACATAATTTATAGCGTGAACTCCCGCATCCGTCCTGCCACACCCAACTATATCCACATCGCACCCAAAAAGCGTTTTTGCCGCTTGCTCAAGCGTTTGCTGAACGCTGACAGCATTGTTCTGCTTTTGCCACCCATGATAATTCTTTCCGTCGTAGCTTAGCAAAAGAGCAATGTTTTCCAAAAGCTTTTCACCTCACTTTAAAGCATAGTTTTTATTTCACAAATTAAATTTTTATATCAAAAAATCAATATATCTTGTAAAAAAAGCAAATCCAAAAAAGATAAGCGAAACAAGCAAACAAGCGAAATCTGCCATACGAAGCTTTAACTGCTTCATTCTTGTTCTTCCGTTTCCCCCATGATAGCATCTGCTCTCCATAGCCATCGCAAGCTCATCTGCACGCCTGAACGCACTTATAAAAAGCGGTACCAAAAGCGGCACGAGCGCCTTTGCTCTCTTTAGAAGATTTCCGCTTTCAAAGTCCGCTCCCCTTGCCGTTTGCGCCTTCATTATTTTTTCAGTTTCCTCCAGAAGAGTTGGAATAAATCTTATTGCAATAGTCATCATCATTGCAATCTCATGAACAGGAAGCTTAATTTTCTTTAGCGGCGATAACAAATGCTCAATTCCGTCTGTTAAAGAAATTGGCGAGGACGTGAGCGTTAAAAGCGATGTTCCCATAATTAGCAAAATTAGCCTCACTATTATAAATAAAGCAAGCTCAATTCCTTCCCATGTTGCCCGAAGCGGGGTATATGGAATTGAAAACGCCGTTTTTCCGTCTGTCATAAATATATTTAAAATTCCCGTAAAAACGATAATAAATATCAACGGCTTTAAGCCCTTTAAAACGAATTTAAAGGGAATTTTTGATATTACAATACACATCATAAGGAAGACAAAATAAGACAAAAAACCAACAAATTTAACAACCAAAAACAGCATCACAACAAACAAAATCGTTATAAAAATTTTCATTCTCGAATCCATTTTGTGAAGCGGGGAGTCTCCCGGAAAAAACTGCCCTAAAGTTATATCCTTTAACATTTAATTACTCCAATTTTAATTTATTTTTTAGCTTTTATCATTTCAACAAGCTCTTTATATACGTCTTCAACAGTATACAAGCTATCACCAATATCAATTCCCGCATTT